>DASPMK010000336.1:0-9601 GCA_035627075.1 Azospirillaceae bacterium | reverse complement strand
TTCCTGCCCATTGAACCAGCGGTCGATCCTGGCGGGCCGGGGCATCGGCCCCAGAGGACGCGGCAGGCCGGGAAGCCACTCCTGGCGCTGGGCATGGCCGATGATCTGGGCCAGCGCGCCGTCGATGTGGCGCAGATCGGCACGAAGCCGGGCACGGCGCTTCTCCAGCGCGGCGATGTCGGTGATGCGGGCGGGCTCGGGAGAGTGCCTGAGGTAGTCGAGGATCAGCCGGGGAAGCTCGCCCATGTGGAACACGCCGTCGCGGTGGCGGACGGCCTTGGGCTTGATGGTGTCGGGGGTGAGGTCGGGAGCGAACAGCCGTAGGGTGGCGTCTACGTGGGTCAGATCGGCGCGGGCCTGGGCGATCTGGCGCTCAAGGGCGGTGATGATGCCGGCGAGTTCATCGCGCTTGGCCCGGAGAGCAGAGACGACGTGAGATTCGGCCATGGGTTCCGTTGCGGTGGTGTCGAGAACCCATGGTCGGAAAACGAGCGGCTTTTAACAATTCTGCCCTTGTGGCGGGTGCTACATAATTCCGGAACTTTTTGAACTTGGTATTAATTCTCGCTAAACAATCCACGAAATCAACGATCAGGAAGGTAACGCGCCACCCGCAAAACGTTACCGTACGTCAACTGACGTCACCTGTCCGCCACCGCGCATCCAACCCCGGTGCAACGCTGCGCAAAAGGCCGTTTCCGCGTTACGTGCAGGAGCAAAAACCCAACAAACTCAACGACCGACACACCACCGCCCCGTTGCGTTACGTTGCGCCCCGTTCCACAACGTTGCGCCTCCCGTTGCGAAGGAGCGCCGGGGGCCGCCACCGCAGCCCCCGGCGCATCGATCAGGACTTCTTGACCAACTCGAAGGGCAGGGTGCGGGCCTGATACTGCGCCAACTCGCCCACCCGGCTCCACGGCACGGCGGTATCGCGGTAGCCGATGAAGCTGTCGGCGATCTTCTTCGCCATCGGGTCCTTGGCGCGGATGTCCGCCAGCACGTCGGCTGCCGCGTTGCCCATGGCGATCAGCACGTCGCGCGGCATCTGGCGAAGCTGGACGTTGTGCTTTTGCACCAACGACTGCAACGCCGGGCCGGAGCCCGCCTGGAATTCGCCGTAGATGTCGTCATGCCCCGCCTGGGACGCGACGCGGAGGATGGCTTTCAGGTCGCTCGGCAAAGCATCGTATTTCTGCTTGTTGACCATAAGCTGGAACCCGGCTCCCGGTTCGGCGAAGCCCGGCGTGTAGTAGTAGGGGGCCACCTGATACAGGCCCATGGACAGGTCGTTGTAGGGGCCGATCCACTCGGCGGCGTCGACGGCGCCCGACTGCAAGGCCTGGAAAATCTCGCCGCCCGGCAGCAGCACCACGGTGGCGCCCAGCTTGGTCAGCACCATGGCATTGATGCCGGCGGTGCGGTACTTCAGCCCTTTGATGTCGGCGACCGTGTTGATCTCCTTGCGGAACCAGCCGAACATCTGCGGGCCGGTGTTGCCGGCCTGGAAGGGCTTGATGTTGAACTGCGCCGACAACTCGTCCCACAAGGCCTGACCGCCGCCGTGGTGGATCCAGCCCGTCATCTCGCTGCCCGTCAGCCCGAACGGGAACGCGGTGAAAAAGCCGAAGCCGACGTTCTTGCCCAAGTGATAGTACGGGGCGTCATGGCCCAACTCGGCGGTGCCGTTCGACACCGCGTCCATGCATTGCAGCGCCGGGACCAATTCACCGGCGGCATACAGCTTGACGGTCAGTCGGCCGCCCGACATGGCGGTGATGTTGTCGGCCAGCCGCTGGGCGCCGGTGCCCACACCGGGCAGACCCTTGGGCCACGAGGTGACCATTTTCCATTCCATCAGCCCCTGGGAAATGGCGGGCTTCGGAAAGGTGGAGGCGACGGCGGCGCCGGCCACTCCGGCGGCGGCGGCACCCTTGATGAACTGACGGCGTTCCATGGGTCGTTTTTTCTCCCTTGCCTGCGACGGCCCTTATGGTGGACCGTCCTGTTCCGCCCGGCGGCGCGGGCCCGTTGCTATCCTTTCACAAGAGATAGTGCCGTCAAGTGCAAGTCAAAGTCGGGAGAAGGGGAAGGGATCAGCCTTCGTTCGCGGCGGCCAGTCGCACCCAACCGTCGCGGCACAGGGCTTCCAGTGGTTGAAAACGTCTCTTATAAGACATCTTTCGGCTGTTCTCGATCCAGTAGCCGAGATAGACGTGCGGCAACCCTTCCTCGCGGGCCCGCTCCACCAACGACAAAATCATGAAGGTTCCCAGGCTCCGCTGATCGGCCTTGGTGTCGAAAAAGCTGTAGACGGCCGAAAAACCGTCGGCCAGCCGGTCGGTCAGTATGGCACCGACCAAGCGCTGGGTGTCGTCGCGCACCTCGAACAGGCAGGTGTCGGCGCGGCCCTCCTCGACCATGGCGGTGTAGTCGACATACCCCATGCGGGCCATGTCGCTGTCGCCGTGGCGGGACATCTGGTAGGCGGCGAACAGCCGGAACTGCTCGGACGAGGCCACCGCCGGCACTTCGACGACGCTGAGGTCGGCATTGCGGCGTATCACCCGGCGGAAGGCGCGGCTGTAGTCGAACTCTGCTACCGGAATGCGCACGGGAACGCAGGCGTGGCAGGCCGGGCAGACCGGCCGGTAGACGATGTCGTGGCTGCGCCGGAAGCCGGCCCGCGACAGGGTGGAGTTGACCTCGCCGGCGAACGGCCCCGCCAGCCGCGTGAACAGCTTGCGTTCGATCCGCCCCGGCAGGTACGGGCACGGCATCGGGCCGGAGCGGTAGAACTGTTGGAGTGGTCGCGGCGGCGGCGGGATGACGGACATCGCGGGGTCCGGGCTGTTGACTTGCCTTCTTGGGCTCAGGTGGCGGCGAGGTCCTGGCCGAAGAAGTCACGGCCGATGGCAGACGTCACGGTCGACAGCTGAAACTGCAAATGATCGAGGTAATGATGCAGTCCGCCTCGGATCACGTCGTCGATGCTTCGCGTTTGCAGCATATGTTGGATTTCATCGACCTTTTCCATGGCCGCGTTTCCTCCCCTGAGATTGTATCTCGATTTAAGGCGGTGAAGGAACATGTCAATCAGTCTAACACATTGGGTGACAGACCGCGGGAAGCTCTCGTTGAACAGCATGAAGGCGGCGACCGAGTCCGGCGTCATCGCCCGCCGGTTCTCGCGGCGGAAGGCGTGGTACCCGGCCGCCGAGCGCAGCACCGTATTCCACTGGCTGAAGTGATGGACCAATTCTCCGCCTTCGGCGGTGGGCAGCAGCGTGTGATATTTGATGTCCAAAAGACGGGTGGTCTGGTCGGCTCGCTCGATGGCCTTGCCGAGCTGGTAGAAGTACCACCCCTGATCCCGGTAGAACGTACCCTCGGTGATGCCGGTGTGGGCCTGACAGGCCTCCTTGATCCGGGTACACAGCCGGTTGAGGTTGTGCAAGGCCAGATCCTTGGCGCCGAGTCCTTGCATCTCCTTATAGAAGACGTTGATCTGCGACCACATCTCCAGGCTGATCCAGGGGCGCAGGATGCGGGCGTTTTCCCGCGCCGCGCCCACCGCCGACAGGATCGAGGTCGGGTTGTCGGCATCCAGGATGTAGAAGTGCAGCACCGTCTCGGCACTGGTTTCCTGGTGTTTGGTGAAGAACCGTTCCTCGTCGGCGTTCATCCGCACTACGGGCAACCAGTTCTTGGCGCCGTCCTCGTCCCGGTCGAAGGTTTCGACGTCGAGAATGCGGGCAAGATTCTCGGCCCGCTCCATATAGCGGGCCATCCAGAAGATGGACTCGGCGTAGCGGGCGAGCAGGTGGTTCATGCGACGGGCCTTTCGAGAACCCAGGTATCTTTCGACCCGCCGCCCTGGGACGAGTTGACGACGAGGCTGCCCTTGCGCAGCGCCACCCGCGACAGGCCGCCAGGCAGCACCCAGGTCTTTTCGCCGGTGATGGCAAAGGGCCGCAGGTCGACGTGACGCGGCTCGATGCCATCCTCCACCAGCGTCGGGCACACCGACAGTGGTATCATCGGCTGGCTGATGTAGTTGGCGGGGTCGGCCACCAGCTTGGCCCGGCACTCGTCCAACTCGGCCTTGGCGGCACGGGGGCCGATGGTGATGCCGTAGCCGCCGGCCTCGCCCACCGGCTTGACCACCAGCCTGTCGAGGTTGGCGAGGGTGTACTTCAGCCCCTCGGCCTCGCGGCAGATGTTGGTTTCGACGTTGGGGATGATGGCGTCCTGGTCGAGGTAGTAGCGGATCATCCGCGGCACGTACGCGTACACCGCCTTGTCGTCGGCCACTCCGGTGCCGATGGCGTTGGCCAATGCCACATTCCCCTTCCTGTACGCCTCCAGGATGCCGGGCACGCCGAGCGCGCTGTCGGGATTGAACGCCTTGGGATCGAGGAAGTCGTCGTTGATGCGGCGGTAGATGGAATGGACCTGGGCCAAGCCGTCGGTGGTCTTCATGTAGACCTTGTCGTCCTGGACCACGAGGTCGCGGCCCTCCACCAGCGGCACGCCCATCTCGCGGGCCAGGAAGATATGCTCGAAATAGGCGGAATTGTAGGCTCCCGGCGACAGCAGCACCACCCGCGGATCGTCGCCTCCCTGGTGGGGGGCGACTTGGCAGAGCGCCTCGTGCAGTTTGACGCCGTAGTTGCCCACCGGGCGGATGCCGATGCCGGCCAGCAGGTCGGGGAACACCCGTTGCATCATGTGCCGGTTTTCGACCACGTACGACACGCCCGACGGCACCCGGCCGTTGTCTTCCAGCACCCGGAAGGTGCCGTCGCCGTCGCGCACCAGATCGGTGCCGTTGATGTGGATGTACGTGCCGTGAGGCACGTCGATCCCCATCATCTGCGGCCGGAAATTGGGATTGCCCAGGACCAGATCGGCGGGGATCACCCCATCCTTCAAGATTTTCTGGTCATGATAGACATCGTGGAGGAACAGGTTCAGCGCGGTAACGCGCTGGATGATGCCGGCTTCCAGATGCGCCCATTCCTCGGCCGACAGCACACGCGGAATGATATCGAACGGCAGGATGCGGTCGGTGGCCTGCTGCTGGAAATACACCAGAAAGGTGATGCCGAGGTTGTAAAGTTCCTTTTCGGCATCGTCGGCGCGGCGCTTCAGCTCACTGAAATCCAGACGCGACAGGCGTTCGCGGATCAGGCGGGTGTGCGGGGCCGGATGGGCGGGGCCGCCGAACAACTCGTCGAAGAATCCACCCGGTTCATAACGGCCCATCAGGTCGGCTGGGCTCTCGGTGGTCAGGCTCACGCACGCTCCCTCGACTGAAGTGGTCCCCCCAAGCCGGATCTTGGAGGGGATCGGAAGGATTATGAACCAAGTTTCCCGGCATTTGCCAAGCCCTTAGCGTACTTGCCCGAGTCTTGGCCGGTTTGCCTAAATTCCGCTCATCATCTGGGGCGCAGCGGGCCGGGTGGAGCGGGGGGAGGCACCTGGGGAGCGACTGGCGTCGTGGCCGCGGTATCGGGAACCGGTGCGATGGCCCGTGCCTCGCGGTGGAGTACGATGGAGATGCGCCGGTTTTGCGGTGAATTGGGGTCGTTGGTCACCAGCGGTTCGCGGTCGGCCTTCCCCACCACCGTGAGGATACGGGATTCGGGCAGGCCGGCGGCGATCAGCGCGCGACGGCTGGCGTTGGCGCGATCAACCGACAGTTCCCAGTTGTCGCGCAGGTCGCCGCGCGGGAAAGGTTTGCTGTCGGTATGGCCGTAGAGCGATACTTTATTGGGCAGCTTCGTCATGGCCTTGGCGACAAGGCCAAGAAGTTCACGCGCTTGCGGGTACATCTGGGTGCCGCCGGCCGGGAACATGGACTGTTTGGATTGATCGACGATCTGGATGCGCAGGCCGTCCGGCGTCTGGTCGAATTGCACGTTCTCGGCGAGTGGTTGCAACTCCGGAACGGACTGGATGGCCTGACGGATCTGCTGGGCGATCTCCTGGAAGGCGCGGGCTTCGGCTTCGGCTAGATATTGCTGGATGGACTGGTCGGAAACCTGCTTTTTGCCGTCGAATTCCTTCAAGAGCTTTTCCAGCCCGCCCTCTTTGATGCGTTGCTGGAACTCCGCCGCGGTCTCGTCGGGCTGTTGTTGGAGGACCTGCTTGGTCAGGCGGGCATAGTGTTCCTCCTTGCTCTCACCCGGCTTTTGCTTGGGATAGGTCGGGTCGCTCGGGTCCTCGTTCTCCTCGTTGAAGTCCGAGGCGAAGCCGGGCGGGCCGACCACCGGCACGTCTGGTGACAGCGGCGCGGTCGAGGAGATGGAAGCGCCCGGCGCGGTGATGCTTTGCCCACCCAGCATGCCGCCCGAACCCGAGGTGGTGCGGGAGACGGACACCGGCGCGAAGTAGTCGGCGATGCCCTTTTTCTGGTCGGCGGTGGTGACGTTCAAGAGCCAGAGCAGGAGGAAGAAGGCCATCATCGCTGTTACGAAGTCGGCATAAGCCACCTTCCAGGCACCACCGTGGTGGGCGTCGCCGCCCTTCTTGCGACGCTTCTTGATGATGATGACTTGTTCTTCGCCGGGCAGTGCCATGGCCGATTACCCCACCTAGGCCGGAGGCAAGGCGGCCGTTGCCTCTTCGACCTCGTAGAAGGTCGGTCTCAAGTCGCTGAGCAGCGCTTTTCGGGCGTATTCCACGGAAATCGCCGGGGCGTAGCCGTGCAGATGCGCCACGATTCCGGCCTTGATGCACTGGAAATACTTGGCATCGGCGTCATAGACGCCCTTGATGCCGGTGGCGATGGGAGCAACGAAACCGTAGGAGATGAGCACGCCCAGGAAAGTGCCGACGAGCGCGCCGCCGATCAGTTTGCCCAGGATTTCCGGAGGTTCGGTGATCGAGCCCATGGTGTGAATCACGCCAAGCACCGCCGCGACGATACCCAGCGCCGGCATGCCGTCCGCCATGCTTTGAATGGCGTGGGAAATCGACACCTCCTCGTGGTGGTGGGTTTCGATCTCCTCCTCCATCAAGTCGCCGATTTCGTTGGGATTGTCCGAGCCCAACGATAAAAGGCGCAGGTAGTCGCACAGGAAGGTCATGGCGTGATGGTTCCCGTAGAATTTCGGGAACTGTTGGAACAGCGGGCTTTCCTCAGGCTTTTCGATGTGCTGCTCCAGCGCCAGCAGGCCCTTGGTCTTGGCGATCTTGAACACCTGGTAGAGCATGCTCAAGAGTTCGATGTACGAGTCCTTGTCGTATTTTGGCCCCTTGAACAGGGCCTGCATGCCATGGCTGAAGCGTTTCAGCGTCGATTTGGAGTTGCCGGTAATGAACGCGCCGATGGCGGCGCCCACGATGATCATCACCTCGAAGGGCTGCCAGAGCACGCCCATGTGACCACCGTTCAGGGTGTAACCCCCGAACACGCTGATGATCACGACGACGAAACCGATGGCGGGCAGCATGGGAGGGACAGCCGTGAAAGTTGTTCCGCGACGATAATCCGCCGAGGCAGACAGTCGTGGATTTTCGTTAAGAAGCTTTTAATCAGGCTTGTGGCCCTTTTACAATCCCGCGATGCGCGTGGCGGATTGTCGCTTGCGCTGGTCGCGCTGGTGCTCTAATTCCGCTGGTAGAGGTTACGTCCCCCTGTCGAGCAGCGAACCACCATCATGACTTTCGATTCGCGGGATTTCCGCACCGCGCTGGGCTGTTTTGCCACCGGCGTCACCGTGGTCACCACGCTCGACGCCGAGCGTCAGCCGGTAGGCGTCACCGTCAATTCTTTCACGTCGGTGTCCCTGGCCCCGCCGCTGGTGCTGTTTTGCCTTGGGCGCACGGCCCAGTCGGTGGCGGCTTTCGAGGCCACCGGCGCGTTTGCCGTCAACATGCTGGCCGACGATCAGCAGGAATTATCGCTTCGCTTCGCCTCGCGCGAGCGCGCTGACCGCTGGAACGGCGTGGCGTGGGAATCCTGGGACACCGGCTGTCCCATTCTGACCGGCAGTCTCGCCATCTTGGAGTGCGACCGCGAGGCGGTCCACGACGGCGGCGACCACCTCATCCTGGTCGGGCGCGTCCGACGTCTGGCGAGCCGCACCGACGGCAAGCCGCTCCTGTACTTCCGCGGCGCGTACGGGACAGTGGCGTAACGGTCAGGATACGTCCGTCATCAACTCCGCCGGGAAACCGGCGGCGGTGAGGCGGGCGAGAATGGCCTCCACATGGGGGCGATCGCGGGTTTCCAGCACCACATCGACATCGGCCATCTTCACCGGCACGTCGTGGAACAGGCGCTGGTGATGCACCTCCACAATGTTGGCGCCCGACGCTCCCAGGAGCCCGGCGACCTTGGCCAGCGCGCCCGGCGCGTCGGTGATGCCGATGCGCAGGCGCACCAGCCGTCCCTCGCGCACCAGCCCGCGCATCAGCACCTGGGCGAGGATGCGCGCGTCGATGTTGCCGCCGCACACGATCAACCCGACCTTGCGGCCGCGAAACCGCTCCGGTTGGGCCAGCACGGCGGCGAGGCTGGCGGCCCCGGCCCCTTCGGCCACCAGCTTCTGTGTCGTCACCATGTGGTAGACGGCCTGTTCCAGCATCGATTCCGGGCAGAGCACGATGTCGTCGACGAGGTCGCGGATCAGGGGCAAGGTGAGCTTGCCCGGCGCCTTGACCGCGATGCCCTCCGCCACCGTAGCGCCCGAGCAGACGATGGGCTGTCCGGCCAGCGCCTGCTTTACCGAGGGATACATTTCGGCCTCGACGCCGATCACCTGAAGGCGCGGGCTTACCGCCTTGGCCGCCACCGCCATGCCGGCGATCAGCCCACCGCCGCCGATCGGCACCACCAGCATGTCGAGGTCGGGGCACGACTCCAGGAATTCCAGGGCCGCCGTACCCTGTCCGGCGATCACCAGGGGATCGTCATAGGGGTGGACGAAGGTGAGTCCTTGGTTCTTCGCCAACTTCTGGGCGTACTCATGGGCGTCCGACAGGGTGTCGCCGTGAAGCTCCACGCGGGCGCCGTAGGATTCGGTTCGCTCCACCTTGGTGAAGGGGGTGAAACCGGGCATGACGATGGTGGCGCGGATGCCCAGCCGGCGGGCGTGGTAGGCTACCGCCTGGGCGTGGTTGCCGGCCGACATGGCGATGACGCCGCCCCTGGCCTCGTCCGCCGTCAGGCTTTTGAGCTTGTTGAGCGCGCCGCGCTCCTTGAACGAGCCGGTGTGCTGCTGGTTCTCCAGCTTGAGGAAGAGTTCGCAGCCGGCGAGCTCCGACAGACGGGGAGCCGGTTCGGCCGGTGTGACCGCGATGGCGCCTTTCAGGGCGCCGCGGGCGGCGCGGATATCATCGACGGTGATGGTCATTTCGGGGGCACCGGGGTAAGGGTGAGGGTGCCGAGGCCGTTCGCCGCCACGTCTTCCGCCGATCCGGCCAGGAGGACATGGCCGCCGTCGCGCCAGCGCTGGACCAGGTTTCCCCAGTGGGCGGACAGGGGATTGCCCGACTGTCCGGTGGCGATGATGAAGCGGGAGTTGGTCAGGTTGTCCAGGTCGTACACCCCGCGAAAGCCGGCACCGTGGCTGTGGGCGAAGGGATTCTC
>DASPMK010000335.1:0-2807 GCA_035627075.1 Azospirillaceae bacterium | reverse complement strand
CGCCTTCCTCCACGCCCCCGCCCGCTGGTCGGCCGAGCACCAGCAAAAGAAAGGCAGGGGCGCCGCAGCGGCTTGAGTCCGTAAGTTGGGGGCCGCCCCGCGCGGCCTCTTTCCTCTTTCCTCTTTATGGTCAGCGGGGCTCCGCCCCGCGCCAGGCCAACCCCACAGTGGCGGCGAAGGGCAGCGCCCAAGCCAGTTGCATCGCCGCCCACGTCCACGCTTCGATGTTCAAGGGGCCTTCGGCGATGACGATACCGATCGCCCCCACCGCCAGAACGCCGGCGATGGCGGCGTCCCATGGCACCATGCGGATGGCCCGCCCGAAAGTCCGAGGCACGCCGCCCGCGCCCTTGAGCCGGCCGCCGGTCAGCAGCAGCCCGTAGGAGAAGGCCGCCAGCCCCCCCTGGCGTGGCGTGGAAAGCCAACGCAAGAACCCCAGCGCCAGCAGGCCGGCGACGGGAATGGCATAGTCCGGGTTGGGGAAGTCGCGGTAACGCCCGTCAAACACCAGAAGCGCGTTCCACGCCACACCGTAAATCCCCAGCGCCAGCAGCGCCTGATGGCCGCACCGCACGAGCCCGCCGCCCTTGAGGAAACCGCTTTTCTTCACCGCACCCGGCGCGAACGACAGGCGCCACGCGCCGGCTTCGGTCCCGGCCTGTTCGGCCGGGATGAAGCCCGGCCAGTCCTTGCCCGGCCCGGTGTACAGGCGCACGGCGGCCACCAGCACGGCCGCCCCCACCGCTAGCTCCAGCCCCAGCAGCATCACCGCCTGGGCCACGTCATGCAGATAGTAGTTCCACCCCACGGCCTGCGCGGCGGCATGAACGAAAGCGCTGCACAGTCCCTGCGTCAGCAGGGCGACAGCCAGGAACCCGGCCGGGCGAAGCGGCGGGCCGAAGCGTCCGACGACCAGCAGGATCGCCAGGGCCAAGGCATTGGACAGGGCGAAGTGGATCGGCCAGCGCGGGTTGTCCACCACCGGCGCGCTCAGGTCGAATTTGGCCTTGCGGTCGACGGAATAAAGACCCCAGTGGCCGCCTACCGTGCCTTCCAGCTTGGCCTTCCAGTTCTGGTCGAACGCCTCGATCAGGTTGTAATCGAAGTCGTGCTTGGCCGCGAGGTTGGTGAACAGGCTGACGAAGCGGGCCTTCTCGATCAGGCCGGTTTCGGCGGGGCCGCGGGTGCGGCCGGCGGTGGGCCAGCCGGCCTCGCCCACCAGAATGGGCTTATCGGGGAACGCCCGATGGATTTCCTCCCAGGCGTCCAGCACCCGTTCGGCGGCGTCCCCGGTGCCCACGGGGATGTCTTCCCAATACGGCAGCAGGTGGATGGTGACGAAGTCCACCTCCTGGGCGATCTCCGGATACTTCAGCCAGAACTCCCAGACGTCGGCGTAGGTGACCGGCTGCTTGACCGCCGCCTTGACGCGCCGGATGTAGCCCTTGAGTTGCTCGGGCGTCAGGTCCTTGCGCAACAGCACCTCGTTGCCGATCACCACGCGGGTAATGGTATCGGGGTGCTTGTTGGCCAGTTCGATCACCGAAGCAATCTCGTTCTCGTTGAGATCGAGCCGGCGGCCCAGCCAGGCCCCTTGCGTCACCTTCAGCCCATATTTCCCCGCCAGTTCGGGCACATGCTGCATGCCTTCCAGGCTGGTGTAGGTGCGCACGCCCGCCACCTGATCCTTGATGACGCGCAGGTCCTCATCGATCTGCTCGCGGGTCGGGTAGACCTTGGTGAGGGGACTCTGTCCATCGCGGAACGGCGCGAAGGAGACGCTCAACAGCTTGCCGCCCGGCGGCGGCTCCAGCGTCACCGGCCGGTTGGGCCAGAACCACAGGGCGAAGTTCGCCGCCGTGACGAGCAGCAGGACCGCCAGAAAAGTCAGGACGCGGGTCATCGTGTTCCGTGGGTCGTTATTCCAGCGCCTGCCGCACCGCCGCCGCTCCGGCCCAAGGCGCCAGCGGCAAGGCGGCGACCAGCAGGCCCGAGAGGATGAACAGGTGCGGCCGCGGGGTTAATCCATTGATCGCCGCGTCGATGGCACCGGCGCCGAAAATCAGCACCGGGATGTAAAGCGGCAGGATGAGGAGCGACAGCAGCACCCCGCCCCGCCGCGCCCCCAGCGTCAGTGCCGCGCCGATGGCGCCGATCAGGCTCAACAGCGGCGTGCCCAGCCCCAACGTCAACACCAGCACGCCGAATCCGTCGGCGGGCATGTTCAGCAACACCGCCATTAGCGGAGCGGCGACGATCAGAGGCAGGCCGGTGACCAGCCAGTGGGCCAGAATCTTGGCCAGCACCACCGCCTCCAGCGGCAAGGAGGTGAGCGACAGCAGTTCCAGGCTGCCGTCCTCATAGTCGTTCTGGAACAGCCGCTCCAGCGACAAAAGCGAGGCCAGCAGCGCCCCCACCCAGATCACGCCGGCGGCGATGCGCGCCAGGATGTTGGGTTCCGGCCCGACGCCGAAGGGGAACAGCACCACCGTCAGCACGAAAAACATCACGGCGATGCTGGCATCCGATCCCTGGCGCAGGGACAGGCGAAGGTCGCGGCCGACGAGGTGCAGGAAACGGTTCATGCCCCGTCCTCCGGCCCGCCTTCCAGGTCATCGTCGTCCTCGAACCCTTCCGGGCTGAAGTCATCGAGCTGGAGCGTGCGGTGGCCCGGCAGGGCAATGTCGGCGTGGGTGGACAGCACCACCATGCCGCCGGCGGCGCGATGGCGCGCGATGATCCCCTCCAACAGGCGAATGGCGTTCTTGTCGAGCGCCACGGTGGGCTCGTCCAACAGCCACAACGGC
>DASPMK010000334.1:0-5187 GCA_035627075.1 Azospirillaceae bacterium | reverse complement strand
CGGCGTGGCCGAAAACTTCGACCGGCTGGTGGAAACCCTGCACGAGTCCGCCGAAAGCCTGCGCCGGGCGGCCGAGGACAACGCCCACGCCTTCAAGACGCCGATCGCGGTGATCCGCCAGTCCATCGAGCCCCTGATGCGCCACATTCCGGCCGAGGAGGCCCGCGCGCACCGGGCGGTGACGATGATCGAGCGGTCGGTGGACAAGCTCGACGGTCTCGTCTCGTTTGCCCGGCGTATGGACGAGGCCACCGCCGACGTGCTGGAACCGCCGCGCAAGCGCATCGACCTGTCGGCGCTGGTGGAGCGGATGACCAACGCCTACCAGCCTCTCGTCGCCGGGCGGCGGGTGCGGTTGGAGGCGCGCATCGCTCCGTCACTGGTGGTGCGGGCGAGCGAGGATCTTCTTGAAACGGTTCTTGAGAACATCATCGAGAACGCGATGAGCTTCACGCCCGAGGGCAAGTCGGTGCGGGTACGGCTGATCCGGGTCGGGGAAACCGCCGCCGAACTCACAGTCGAGGACGACGGGCCCGGGGTGGAGCCGGCCAATCTGGCGAAGATCTTCGAGCGCTACTTCTCCCATCGTCCGGGCCAGCCGGCGGCCCCGGGCGAGGAGCCGCACTTCGGCATCGGCTTGTGGATCGTGCGCCGCAACGTCGAGGCGGTAGGTGGCCTGGTCACCGCCGAAAACCGCGCCGAGGGCGGCTTGCGGATGAAGATACGCCTGCCGGTGGTGAGATAGGGGGCGGGTGGGCGGGCCACCGGCCTTGCCCGCCATACCCTTGCCGCATTAGGGTATGATCGTTACCCCTTCCGGTCCACCCGCACCTGCGGCGTCATGCAAGACATCGTTCCCATTCTGCTCGGCACGGCCGGTCTGTTGGCGCTGGTCAGCTTGCTGCCGCCGCTGGCGCAACGCCTTCGTATGCCGTTCGCCGTGCTGTTGGCCGCCTTCGGCGTGGCGCTGGGCAGCGTCATCCACGGTGCCGCCGCCATAAAGGGATTGGGGCCGCTGGGCGACTTCTTCACGGCCTTGCGCGGTTTTGACCTCACATCCGAAGCCTTCATCTCCATTTTCCTGCCGATCCTGTTGTTCGAAACGGCGCTGGCCGTGGAAGTCCGCCGGCTGATGGAGGACATCGGGCCGATTCTGCTGCTGGCCGTGGTGGCGGTGCTGGTCACCACGCTGGTGGTGGGCTTTTCGCTTTGGGCGTTCACCGGCATCGGCCTGATCGCCTGCCTTCTGCTGGCCTCGACGCTCGCCACCACCGATCCGGCGGCGGTGATCGGCATTTTCCGCGACCTGGGGGCGCCGCGCCGCCTGACCATGCTGGTCGAGGGCGAGAGTCTGCTGAACGATGCCGCCGCCATCGCACTTTACGGCCTGCTGCTGGGCATGCTGACGGGCGGGCAGGAGGCCGACGTGTGGAAGGCCACCCAGGCCTTCGTGTGGAGCTTCGGCGGCGGCATGGCGGCGGGCTGGGCCTGCGGGCGGCTGATGTGCCTGGTGGTGACGCCGATGCGCAATCTGCCGCTGGCCGAGATCACGCTGACCGTGGCGCTGGCTTATCTCTCCTTCATCCTGGCCGAACACTACCTGCACGTCTCCGGCGTGGTGTCGGTGGTGGCGGCGGCGCTGGTGGTGGGTTCGGTGGGGCAAACCCGCATCTCGCCGGAAACCTGGGGCGGCCTCGTCCAGGTATGGCGGCAGCTGGGTTTCTGGGGGTCGTCGCTGATCTTCGTCTTCGCCGCCATGCTGGTACCCTCCATCCTGTCGGGTCTCAGCCTCGCCGATTTCGGCCTGCTCATGGTGGTGGTGGTGGCGGCGCTGGTGGCGCGCGGCGCGGTGCTGTTCGGCCTGTTGCCGGTGCTGTCGGCGATGGGGGCGGCCGATCGGGTCAGCCACGCCTACAAGGCGGTAATGACCTGGGGCGGGCTGCGGGGGGCCGTGTCGCTGGCGCTGGCGCTGGCCATCTCCGAGAACCCGGACATCTCCCTGGAGGTCAAGCGCTTCGTGGCGGTGCTGGCCACCGGCTATGTCCTGTTCACCCTGTTCATCAACGGCACCACGCTGCGGCCGCTGATGCGCCTGTTGCGGCTCGACCGGCTGCCGCCGGCGGAACTGGCCATGCGCAACCGGGCGCTGGCCTTGTCCTTGTCGAACATCGGCGAGAGCGTGCAGGTGGTGGCGCGCGATTATCGCATCGAGCCGGCGCTGTCGCAGGAAGTGGCCGACCGCTACGCCCGCCGGCTGGCCGAGATCGGCGAATTGACCCAGGGGCCGTCCCACGGCCTGACCGAACGCGACAATCTTTACATCGGCCTGTCGATCCTGGCGACGCGGGAGGAGGAGCTGTACCTCAAGCACTTCCGCGAAGGCATCATCTCCCGCACCCTGACCGAAATCCTGACGGAACGGGCCGGTTGGCTGCTTGACGGTGTCAAAACCTCGGGTTTGGCGGGGTACGAGCACGCCGCCAGGAAGGCGATCAAGTTTTCCCGCCAGATGCGTTGGGCGATGCGGCTGCACCGCTGGCTGCGGTTCGACCGGCCGCTGGCGCGGCGCCTGGCCATCCGCTTCGAAGCCCTGCTGATCCAGCGCCTCGTGCTGCGCGAGCTCACCGCGTTCAACGAGCGCAAGCTGGCGCCCATCCTGGGCCGCACCAGCGCCAACGAACTGGGCGGGGTGCTGGAGCGGCGCCTGATGATGATCGAACAGGCGCTGGCCGCCCTGAAGCTGCAATACCCCGACTACGCCACGGCCCTGCAACGCCAGTATCTCGGCCGCGCCGCGCTTCGCCTGGAAGAGGCGGAGTACCGGACGATGAACGCCGAATCCATTATCAGCCAGGAGGTGTTCAACCACCTGGAACGCGACCTCGATCTGCGCCGCCGCCAGTTGGAAACGCCGCCGCGCCTCGACCTCGGCCTTGATCTGGCCGAGCTGGTGGCGCGGGTGCCGATCTTCCAGGGCCTCAGTCAGGAGCGGTTGCGCGGCATCGCGCGCGTCTTGAAGGCGCGGCTGGCCTTGCCCGGCGAAACGCTGGTGCGCCGGGGCGAGCGTGGCGATTCCATGTACTTCATCTCCTCGGGCGCGGTGGAGGTGCTGGTGCCGTGGCTCCAGGAGCCGGTTCACCTCGGTACCGGCGATTTCTTCGGCGAGATGGCGCTGCTCGACGGTCAGCCGCGCGGCGCCGACGTGCGGGCGCTCGGCTATTGCCAGCTCCTGGTGCTCGACGAGCGGGACTGGCGCCGGCTGATCGAGCGGGACCCCGACCTCAAGACCCACATCCGAAACGTCGCGGAAAAGCGCCGCGCTCCCGCCCCGGTCGAAACCTGACATGACCACACCACCCGTCGCCGGCCCCGAGGACGGCTGGGTCCGGCTTGCCCCGGCCATTTTCGTCGTGCTGTGGAGCACCGGCTTCATCGGTGCCAAGTTCGGCTTGCCGTACGCCGAACCCCTGACCTTCCTGTTCGTCCGGCTGGCGTTCGTGGCGACGGTGCTGACGCTGGTGGCGCTGGTGATGCGCGCCCGCTGGCCCGCCACCCGCGCCGAGGCGGGGCACATCGCCGTGGCCGGGCTCCTGGTCCACGGCATCTATCTTGGTGGCGTGTTCATGGCCATCAAGGCAGGGCTTCCGGCCGGCGTCACCTCGCTGGTGGTGGGGTTGCAGCCGCTCTTGACCGCCGCCGCCGCCGGCCCGGTGTTCGGCGAGCGGGTGGCGCCCCGCCAATGGCTCGGCCTTGCGCTGGGGTTGGTGGGGGTGGCGCTGGTGGTGTCGGGAAAGCTGCTGCCCGGTGCCTCGCTGGCGGGGCTGCCGCTGGCGGTCTTCGCGCTGGCCGGTATCACCGCCGGCACCTTGTACCAGAAGCGCTATTGCGTCGGTATGGACCTGCGTTCGGGCACGGCGATCCAGTACATCGCCACCAGCACCGTACTGCTGGTCCTGGCGTGGTCGACCGAAACCATGCGCATCGAATGGACGGGAGAGTTCGTCTTCGCGCTCGTCTGGCTCAGTCTCGTGCTGTCGGTGGGGGCGATCTTCCTTCTGTTCCTTTTAATTCGCCGGGGGGCGGCCGCCCAGGTGGCGAGCCTGTTCTATCTCGTCCCGCCGTTTACCGCCGCTTTCGCGTGGGCACTGTTCGACGAGCGGCTGGGCGTGCCGGCGTTGGTCGGTATGGTTCTGACGGCGGTGGGGGTGGCGCTGGTCAACCGGTCGGCGCCGCGCAATCGATAATCGCAATTTTAGAGGAATGCTAATTCATCGCGGTGCGCGTATTCGTCGCAGCCTCCCCCAAAAGGATTAAGAATTGACCTCTGGGACCGGAACCGGCCCAGGAATAAAGCGGTTAATGGGTGGTTAAAGAGGAATTGGATAAAATCTACCTCGCTGTGGTCTTCTGTAAAAGCGGTTGAATTCATCGTGAAACCTGATCCATCCTGGTGGTGGATGTTGACGTCGCCGTCTCTGGTTGGGAGAGAGGCCCGTCCGGGCGTGTGCGGCAGGTTCGTTTGTGGCCATCAGGATGCAACCGGAATGCCAGCGAGCACGAGCCTGACGGGTCGCCGGAGTGGTTGGCTGGATCGGGGAATGATGAAAATGGCGCGCCAGACGCCCCAGGCCCACCGGCCGCATTCACTGTATGAAACCATCAACCGCTCGCTGTCGTCCGGGCCGCGGGAACTGGCTCTGCCACATGGACCCGCCCTGCCGCTGCCGCCGGCGATCGTCCGGGGGGGCGGCGCAGAAACAGTCGACCTGCTGCGGTGCGACCAGAACCTGACCCTTGCCCGGAAGGAAGCCGCCACCAGCCAGGATATCGCCGCCGAGGCGCGGTCCCGCCAGCGGGAGGCCCGCCAAATGGCCTCGGCGGTAGATGCCGTATGCGAGCGGGAGCGGGTGGGCATCCTGTCGCTGCTCGCCGATATGATGGGCACTCTGGAGGCGCTCAGGCGCGAATACGCCAGCCGCGGCCTGATCCGGTTTTGCCGCAGGTCGCTGGAGCCGGGGTACGAGGATCTTTTCCTGGTGTCGTCGGGCCACGTCTACATCGGCCGCGCCCGCGACCAGCAGCCCAGCGGCTATGGCCTCTACATCTTCCCCACCGGCGCCTACTACGAGGGCCAGTGGCACGATGGCCGGCGGTCGGGTTACGGCCGTTCCATGAGCCGCAACTCCT
>DASPMK010000333.1:0-17486 GCA_035627075.1 Azospirillaceae bacterium | reverse complement strand
AGGAGACGAAACCCGCCAACGGCCCGGCCTTCTCGGTGCCGCCAAACGTAACAAGGCCGCTCAGGACAATCAGCGCCAGGGTGACCAGCAGCGCGAAGATCATCACCGCCCCGGCCGGGTTGTGGCCGAGGTAATGGTCCGGCTTCAGCCGCAGCACGGTCCTGAGATAAGCCAGCACCGCTTTGGGTCCGTAGGCGAAGTTGAAAAACCGCGCGTACTCCGGCCCGAAGAAACCCCAGACCAGACGGAACGCCAGGAGTCCGATCACGCCGTATCCCGCCAGCACATGCCAGGACAGCGAGCCGCGGATTTCGGCGAAGCCGGTCAGCGCGGCCACGCCGACGCATCCGACCAGCGACCAGTGGAAGAGACGGGTGGGCAGGTCCCAGACTTTCACGGTCGGGGCATCCTGCGTGCGGGGGGCAAGGGTGTCGTTCATCATGGCCCGCAGAATGATCCCCGCCACCTGAACCCAACCTGAACGGCGGAAGCCGGGACAGCCTTTGATGACACTCCTATCCACCCGTTGACCACATCAACAAAAACAAATACTTAGACCAAAAAAAGCGGTTGCGCCGGGCGTTACACGAGGTTGCGCGAGGTTTCATCGGCGGCGCGGGCTTTGCCCAATGTCGAGGGCTCGGCTATATCAAGGGGACTGCATCAACCGTTGGCGGGAGGATAAGAACGATGGCCGGGAATCCCTTGAAATTCGGCGTGATCCTGTCGGGCTGCGGCGTCTACGACGGCGCCGAGATTCACGAATCGGTGCTAACCCTGCTGGCGATCAACCGCCACGGCGCCGAAGCCAGGATTTATGCTCCCAACATCCCCCAGCATCACGTCGTCAACCACCTGACCGGCGACGAGATGCCGGAGTCCCGCAACGTCTTGGTCGAGTCCGCCCGCATCGCGCGCGGCAAAATCGCCGATCTGGCGGCCTTCAAGACCGAGGACGTGGATGCCCTGATCCTGCCCGGCGGCTTCGGCGCCGCCAAGAACCTGTCGGACTTCGCCGTCAAGGGGCCGGACTGCACCGTCAACCCGGAGGTCGAGCGCGCCATCAAGGCCATGGTTGCCGCTGGCAAGCCGGTGGGGGCGCTGTGCATCGCCCCAGCGATCCTGGCCAAGGTGCTGGGCGACGTCGAATTGACTATCGGCTCCGACAAGGGCACCGCCGAAGCGCTGGAGTCCCTGGGCGCCAAGCACAAGGACACCACCCACGGCGAGATCGTGGTGGACCGCCGGCATAAGGTGGTCACCAGCCCTTGCTATATGCTGGAGGCCTCCGTCGCCCAGATCGCCGCCGGCGCCGAAAGCACCGTCAAGGCGCTGATCGGGTTGGCGCGGTGAGAAACGCGGCGGGGGGCTCCGCGCCCCCCGCGCCTCTGATCCCGCCCAACGTCGCCGCGTGGTTCGCCAGCAAGGGCTGGGCACCTCACGCCCACCAGCTCGCCATGATCGAGGCGGCGGCGGACGGGGGGGCGGCGCTGCTCATCGCGCCGACCGGCGGCGGCAAGACGCTCGCCGGCTTCCTGCCCTCGCTGATCGAGTTGGCGGAGCGCCCGCGCGAGGGGCTGCACACCCTCTACATCTCGCCGTTGAAGGCTCTGGCGGTGGACATCCAGCGCAATCTGGAAACCCCCATCGCCGAGATGCGCCTGCCCCTCCGCACGGAAACCCGTACCGGCGATACCCCCGAAGCCAAGCGGCGACGCCAGCGGGCGCACCCGCCACAAATCTTGATGACCACGCCGGAAAGTCTGGCGCTACTGCTCTCCTACCCCGACGCCGCCGATATCTTTGGCACTCTGCGTTGCGTCGTCATCGACGAACTGCACGCCCTGGCCGGCACAAAGCGTGGCGATCTTCTTGCCCTGGGGCTGGCCCGGCTGTCGCGGCTGGCCCCGGCGGCGCGGCGGGTGGGTCTGTCGGCGACGGTGGCCGCCCCCGACGCCCTGGTCGCGTGGCTGTCGCGCACCGGCCGCGCCATCGACGCCGACGTCCGCCTGATTCATGGCCGACCCGGCGCGGCGCCTCGCCTCGATATCCTCGTGACCCGCGAGCGCCTGCCGTGGGCCGGTCACATGGCGCTGCACGCGCTGGCGGAGGTCTACGACCACATCCGCCGCCACCGCACCACCCTGGTCTTCGTCAACACCCGCGCCCAGGCGGAAATCGTCTTTCAGGAATTGTGGAGGCTGAACGACGACACCCTGTCCATCGCGCTGCACCACGGCAGCCTCGCCGTCGAGCAACGCCGCAAGGTTGAGGCGGCCATGGCGCGCGGCGAACTGCGGGCGGTGGTGGCGACCTCCTCGCTCGACCTCGGCATCGACTGGGCGGCGGTCGATCTGGTGGTCCAGGTGGGAGCACCCAAGGGGGCAAGCCGCCTGATCCAGCGCATCGGCCGCGCCAACCACCGGCTGGACGAGCCATCGCAAGCCCTGCTGGTTCCCGCCAACCGCTTCGAGGCGCTGGAGTGCCGCGCCGCCGTCGATGCCATCCGCGCCGGCCAGTTCGACGGCGACCCGCCGCGCCCTGGCGGGCTTGACGTGCTAGCCCAGCACATCCTGGGCATGGCCTGCGCCAGCCCTTTCGACCCGGACGACCTCTACGACGAGATCGTCACCGCCGCCCCCTACGCCGACCTGCCGCGCGACGATTTCGACGACGTGGTGGACTTCGTGACGACCGGCGGCTATGCCCTCGGCACCTATGAGCGCTACCGCCGCCTGATGCCCGGCGAGGACGGCCGACTCACCATGGCGAACGCTCAGGTACCGCGCCAGTACCGGCTCAACGTCGGCACCATCGTGCAGGAGGTGATGCTGCGCGTCCGCCTCAACCGGGGGCCGATCCTGGGCGAAGTGGAGGAATACTTCATTCAGGGGCTCACCCCAGGCGATACCTTTGTTTTCGCCGGTCAGTTATTGAAATACGTCGGCCTGCGCGAGACCGAGGCGCTGGTGACCAAAGGCGGCGACGGCGACCCCAAGGTGCCGGCCTACGCCGGTAGCCGGCTGCCGCTGACCACCCAGCTTGCCGACCGGGTGCGCACCATGCTGGCCGATCCCGCCGCGTGGGACCATCTGCCCGAGGCGGTTCGCGAATGGCTGCGGCTGCAACGCCGGCTTTCGATTCTGCCCGAACCGGACGGCCTTCTGGTCGAGACTTTTCCGCGCGCCAACAAGCATCATCTCGTTGCCTACGCCTTCGAGGGCCGCAATGCCCACCAGACCCTGGGCATGCTGCTGACCCGCCGCATGGAGCGGATGGGGCTGAAGCCCCTGGGCTTCGTCGCGACCGACTATGTGCTCGGGGTATGGAGCCTCAAGCCCGCCGCCGACATCGCCGCCCTGTTCGACGAGGACATGCTGGACTGCGACCTGGAAGCCTGGATGGAGGAATCGAGCCTGCTGCGCCGCACCTTCCGCAATGTGGCGATCATCGCCGGCCTGATCGACCGCCGTCATCCCGGCCAGGAAAAGACCGGGCGGCAGATGACCATCGGTTCGGACCTGATCTACGATGTGCTGCGTCGGCACGAGCCCGGCCATGTCTTGCTGCGCGCCACTCGCGCCGATGCCGCGCGCGGCATGACCGAGACCGGCCGGTTGGAGGCGCTGTTGCGGCGGGTCCGGGGCCGCATCATCCACAAGCCCCTGGACCGCATCTCGCCGCTGGCCGTGCCGGTGTTGCTGGAGATCGGCCGCGAGCAGGTATCCGCCGGCGGCATCGACGCCCTGCTGGAAGACGAAGCCCTCGCCCTCGTCGCCGAGGCCATGCCCGAATTGCCGTTGTGGGGTCGATGCGAATGATCCCCCTTCACCTCAACGGTATCACCTTGCTGCCCGATCCCTCGGGCGCGCTGGTGTGGCGGGAACAGAGCCTCGTCGTGGTCGCCGACCTGCACCTGGAGAAGGGCTCGGCCTTCGCCGCGCGCGGCCGGATGCTGCCGCCCTACGACACCCGCGCCACGCTCGACCGGCTGGAGACGGCGCTGAAGCGCCTAGGCCCCGCCCGCGTGATCTGCCTCGGCGACAGCACCCACGACGTCCACGCCACCGAGCGGATGGCTAAAAGCGATCACGCCCGGCTGGCCGTCCTCACCGCCGCCCACGACTGGGTGTGGGTGGCGGGCAACCACGACCCTACCCCACCCGCCGACTGGGGGGGGCGCGTCGAGGTGGAGGTGGCTCTCGGTCCATTGGTCTTCCGCCATGAGGCGCAAGCCGGCGCGATGGGCGAGGTATCCGGTCATTACCATCCGGTGGCGGCGGTGCGCGCGGCCGCACGGCGGGTGCGGGCACGCTGTTTCGTCGGCGACGGCCAGCGGCTGATCCTGCCGGCGTTTGGGGCCTACACCGGCGGGCTCAACGTGCTGGACCCGGCGATGACACGGCTGCTGGGGCGGGATTTCCACGCCTATCTTCTGGGGGAGGAAAAGGTCCACAAGATCGCGTGCGCGAAGCTGGTGCCCGATCGCCGGTGATCCGATGCGACCGGGTACTGGCCGCCTACGCCGTCCTCAAAGCAGAACCAGCGTCGCCAGCCCCAGGAAGATGAAGAAGCCCAACACGTCGGTGGTCGTGGTCAGGAACGGCCCCGCCGCCACCGCCGGGTCCGCCCCGACCCGCGCCAGCGCCAGCGGGATCAAGGTGCCGGCCAACCCCGCCCACACCATGTTGAACACCATGGCGGCCGCCAGCACCGCCGCCACCTGGGTGTTACCGAACCACACGGCGGCGATGGTGCCCATGATGGCGGCAAAGACCACGCCGTTGATGATGCCGATCAACAGTTCCTTGCCGACCACGCGAAACACATTGCCGGGACCGATGTCCTTGGTGGCCAGCGCCCGCACCGTCACCGTCACCACCTGCATGCCGGCGTTGCCGCCCATGGCGGCGACGATAGGCATGAGGATCGCCAGCACCACCACCCTTTCAATCGTCGACTCGAAATGGGAAATGACGAAGGAGGCGATGATGGTGTTGAACAGCGTGATCACCAGCCAGCGCACCCGCCGCCACGCCGTCTGAGCCACCGACAGGTGAAGGTCGGTTTCGCCCACGCCGGCGAGCTTCAGGATATCCTCCTCCGCCTCCTCGTCGATGACGTCCACCACGTCGTCCACGGTAATGACGCCGATCAGGCGGCCGGATGCATCGACCACCGGCGCCGACACCAGACCGTACTGGCGGAACAGGAACGCCACCTCCTCCTGGTCCATGGTGGCCGGAATGCGGTGGATGTCCTCGGTCATCAAGTCCGCCAGCACCACCGGCCGGCGCTGGCGCATCACCCGGCCCAGCAGCACCGCGCCGATGGGTCGATGCAGGGGGTCTACGATGAAGATGGCATAGAAGTCTTCCGGCAAATCGTCACCGGCGGCGCGCAGGTAATCCAGCGTGTTACCCACTGTCCAGAACGGCGGCACCGATACCAGATCGCGCTGCATCAGGCGGCCGGCGGAGTATTCCGGGAAGGTCAGGCCCTCCTCGACCAACTGGCGGGTTTCCGCCGGCAGGTTCTCCAGGATGGCCTTCTGGTCCTCCTCGTCGAGGTCCTGGATGACGTCGACGGCATCGTCCGTGTCCAGTTCGGCGACGGCGGCGGCCAGTTCCTTGGGCTCGATAAGCTCGACCACCTCCTCGCGCACCGCGGCGTCGAGATAGGATAGCACTTCCGCGTCGAATCCCGGCACCAGGGTCTGGATCAGCCGTTCGCGGTGCTCGGGGTCAAGCTGCTCGATCAGGTCGGCAAGATCGGCGGCGTGCAGATCCTCCAGCATCTCGCCGAGCTGCTCGTGACGATTCTCGTCCAGGCACACCACGATCTGATGCAGAAAATCGGGATCGACGCCGAAGCTGTGCTCGGCTTCGACTTCCCTTGGCATATCTTGAAGCCGCCGGGGCTCGCGCTCGGTGCGCGGCTCGGGCGTCGGTCCCTTGTCGTCCACCGCTCGAAACCTCCGGCTGCCCTGGTTATCCTTATTGCCGGCGTTAAGCCGGTTGGGCCTGCTCGGCAAGGGCGATCTGCGCCTCCACGGTGGCGAGCGCCGATATGTTGACGATGCCGCGCACCGTGACCGAGGGGGTCAGGATGTGCGCCGGCCGCGCCATGCCCATCAGCACCGGCCCGATCGACTGCCCGTCGCCCAGCACCTTCACAAGATTGAAGGCGATGTTGGCGGCGTCCAGCGTCGGCATCACCAGAAGATTGGCCTGCCCCTTGAGACGGGAGTTCGGAAAGATGCGGGCGCGAATCTCCTCGTTGATCGCGGCGTCGCCGTGCATCTCGCCCTCGACTTCCAGTAAAGGAGCCCGCTGGGTGATCTCGGCCAGCGCCGCCCGCACCTTAACCGCCGACGGGTTGTCGCGCGAGCCGAAGCTGGAGTGCGACAGCAGCGCCACCTTGGGTGACAGGCCGAAGCGGCGGATTTCCTCCGACGCCAGCAGCGTGATCTCGGCGAGTTCGGCGGCGGAGGGATCGGCGTTCACGTAGGTGTCGGTGACGAAGAAGCTGCCCGAGGACAGAATCAGCACGTTCATCGCCGCCGGTACCTTGACCCCCGGCTTCAGGCCGATGACGTCCAGCACATCCTTGAAGTGGGACGTGTAGCCGCCGATGGTGCCGGCGATCATGGCGTCAGCCTCGCCGCGGCGGACCATCAGCGCCGCGATGACCGTCGGATCGGTGCGCACCGCCACCCGCGCCTGGGAAGGGGACACGCCCCGGCGCTCCATCACGCGGTGATAAAGCTGCCAGTATTCGCTGTAGCGGGGGTCGTTCTCGGGATCGACCAGATCGAAGTGGACGCCGGTCTGAATGCGCAAGCCCAGCTTTTCGATGCGGCGGCCCACCACTTCGCGCCGGCCGATCAGGATCGGCTTGGCGATATGCTCGTCCACCACCGCCTGGACGGCCTGAAGCACCCGTTCATCCTCACCCTCGGCAAACGCGATGCGCTTGGGGTCGAGCTTGGCGCGGGCGAAAATCGGCCGCATCACCAGCCCCGAACGGAAGACGAACTGGTGCAGCGTGTCCTTGTAGACGGCAAAGTCCTCGATCGGGCGCGTCGCCACGCCCGAATCCATGGCGGCCTTGGCCACCGCCGGCGCGATCTCCAGGATCAGGCGCGGGTCGAAGGGCTTCGGAATGAGGTATTCCGGACCGAAACGCAACTCCTTGTCGCCATAGGCGGTGGCGACCACGTCCGACGGCTCGGCCAGCGCCAGATTGGCGATGGCACGCACGGCGGCGACCTTCATCGCCTCGTTGATGGTGGTGGCGCCGACGTCGAGCGCTCCCCGGAAGATGAAGGGGAAGCACAGGACGTTGTTGATCTGGTTGGGGTAGTCCGAGCGGCCGGTGGCGATCACCGCGTCGGGGCGCACCGCCTTCACCTCTTCCGGCATGATCTCCGGAGTGGGATTGGCCAACGCAAAGACCAGGGGGCGCGGCGCCATGCGCTCGACCATCCCGGCTTTCAGCACACGCGGCGCGGACAGGCCCAGGAAGATGTCGGCGCCGCCGATCACGTCGGCCAGCGTGCGGGCGGCGGTCTTCTTGGCGTAACGCGCCTTGCGCGGGTCCATCAGCTCGACGCGGCCCTCGTAAACCACGCCGGCGATATCGGTGACGATGACGTTCTCGACCGGCAGGCCCAGGTCCACCAGCAGGTCGAGACAGGCCAAGGCCGCCGCTCCGGCGCCCGAGGCCACCAGCTTGGCGTCCTTCAGCTCCTTGCCGACTACATGCAGGCCGTTGATGATGCCCGAGGCGACGATAATGGCGGTGCCATGCTGATCGTCGTGGAAAACCGGGATTTTCATCCGCTGGCGGAGCTTCTCCTCGACGTAGAAGCACTCCGGCGCCTTGATGTCCTCAAGGTTGATGCCGCCAAAGGTGGGTTCCAGGGATGCTATGATCTCGACCAGCTTGTCCGGGTCTTTCTCCTGGACTTCGATGTCGAACACGTCGATTCCAGCGAACTTCTTGAACAGAACGCCTTTGCCCTCCATCACCGGTTTGGCGGCCAGCGGGCCGATGTCGCCCAGCCCCAGTACCGCCGTACCGTTGGTGATGACGCCTACCAGATTGCCGCGCGCCGTGACCCGGCTGGCCTCCTGCGGGTCGTCGACGATGGCCTCGCAGGCATAGGCGACACCCGGCGAGTACGCCAACGCGAGGTCACGCTGGTTGGCCAGCGGCTTGGTTGGGGTCACCGCGATTTTGCCGGCAACAGGTAGGCGATGGTAATCAAGCGCACTTTCGCGCAGGTTGTCGGACATGGACGCACCGGCAGTGGCGAGAATTGAGGAGTATCAGCCAAGTATCCTGCACCGAATATAGGTGGGCGGCCGATTTGTCCAGCCTTCCGGTGGCAGGCAGGACCATTGTCGCACTGCACCCAAAGCCCTCGCCGGCGCCCCGCGGAAGGTGCCCGCAACCCCGTCAGTCTCTATATTGCGCAACACTGACAACTTTACGACAAAAGACAACCAACCTCCAGAGCCTGTCCGACAAGATTTTCAACGTTATCAGGGCCTTCACGTCCCGCCGTCGTCATGGCCTGACTTGATCCGGCCCTCCCCGTCCCGCGCCCCCTCCGCGGCCCGGCGCGGAGACGCGGGGCAAGCCCGCACAGGACGGCATAAAGCAACGTTTTGATAGGGGCGGTGATTGCTCCCGGACAGGCTGTCAGGTGTCTCTTCTCGATAAAACGAAAGGCCGCCCCGAAGGGCGGCCTTTTCGCAAGCTTCACAGAAGCCAAGATTACTTGATCTTGGATTCCTTGAACGCGACGTGCTTGCGCACGACAGGATCGTACTTGCGGAATTCAAGCTTTTCGGTGGTCTTCCGCGGATTCTTCTTCTTAACATAGAAGAAGCCGGTGCCGGCGGTGCTGACCAGCTTAATCAGAACGGTGTTCTGCTTCGCCATGATAATAACCCTGTAGCCAAAGCTTCCCGTTCCCGCGCGACCGGAACGGCGACGTGAGCGGCGACAATACCCGCGTGGCGCGGAGTGTCAAGTGCTTGTAACGGGAGTAATTGCTCACGAGGGTGGTCAGGCGGCGAAGATCGGCTGATCACGCGCCGTCAAAAAGGTGAAGAACTGGCCGGACCACCGGCTTGGTCTGCTTCGCGAATTGCAATGATCTGCTGGGATCGGCAACAGGCGACCTGCCCAGCCGGGCAGTCGAGTGCCGGTTGGACGCCGGCGCGCAATCGCAAGGGCAACTCGGTGATCAAGGTCAAGTCCGCGAGCGCGATCTGCTCGGTGTGTCCCCATCGCCTGGACTGCGCCGATGCCCATCATGTCCGGCACCGCCGGACCTGCCGACCGCCTCGCAAGGCGGCCCGGCAGAAACAGCAGACGGCGCGGAGCGCGCTGACGGCATAGCCTATGATCTCCCGGCTATGGAAGGCGGCCACGAGGGCAAGATTACTCCCTGGGAACCAAGCCCTTCTCCCTTCGAAAGGCAGGGCAATCGGGTGAAGGAATGCCGCCCCCCATAAACCGTCATGGCCGTGCTTGACACACGGGTGTCCGGCACGGCCATGACGGTCAAGAAAGGAACCCAGTCCTTCACCCGATTGCCCTGATTCGAAAGAGCCGCAGGGTTGTGGCGCCTCCTCCCCTACGGTATCCTTGATCGGTTTGCGGGCGCGGGAGGACTCGTGTGGTGAGACGACTTTGGCTGGCGGCTTTGGTGTTGTTGGCCCCGGCGTCGGCCTTGGCGGGCAGCCAGGCCGAGGCGAAGATGACAGCCATCGAGAACAACTGCGCCCCAGGCAAAATCGAGGTGGCGCGTCATCTCGCTGGCCGGAACGGCGAGACGGTCTACAAGATCAACTGCACCGATGTGAAGGGGCAGTTCGTCTTGGTCCAGTGCCGGCTTCGCCAGTGTCAGTTGATGCGGTAAAGGACGGAGAACCGACGGCGATGGGCACGGGAAAACGGCTGGCGGCGGCCACGCTCGCGCTGATGGTCGCTGGCTGCGGCGGCCCCGAAGTGGTGGCAGCGACGGGGACCATGATGACGCTGGCGTCGCTCAACCTTACCAAAAAACTGGTAGCCGATCACGCCGTCTCCGCCGCCACGGGCCGGGACTGCAGCTTGATCAGCCTGGAAAAAACCGGCGACTACTGCCCCCCCCCACCCAAGCCAATCGACCGTTCCAAGGTCTATTGCTACCGCACCATCGCCGATGTCGATTGCCATACCATTCCCGATCCGTACAGGAACGGAGCCCGGCCGGTCGCCGATCCGCCGCTGGTTTCACCGTACGAGGCCGACAATCTGAAGCCGGTTATCCACGGCGCACCGCTGGACCCGCTGACCGAAAGCCCGAAGGCTCCGGTTCAGCTGTCGCAACGTTGATTCCTCAGCTTTTCTTTTGAGCGAATGCCGCCGCGATGACACGGATTGCCTGGGCGTGACGCTCGCCCGCGCGCGGAGTCGGAGCGGTACCGCCCAGGATACGCGCGGCTTGTGACTGGGTAGGGGAAACCGGCTCTGAAGGGGGTTGCCCCATCCGGCTCAGGACCGCATCAAGCGCGTCATCAGTCAGAGCCGCTTGAGCCCGAGTCGGCGCAGCATTGCCACCGGCACCTTGCCCACCGCCACGACGCAGCACCCGTTCAATCGCGGCACCGACGATGGCTTTGAGGAATGGCGCTGCCAGCCCCTGCATCAGCCGTTCGTCCTTCAATGCCGCGCCGACGATCAGCTTTGTAGCCTGGGCTCGGCTGCCCTTGGCCACCATCAGTGCCTCACGCACCTTGCCGTCAACGTAGGAGAGATCCATGGCTGTCCTTCGTCCTCCATCGGCGCGGGGGAAGCCCGGCCTGTCCGCGCGACGGTCCGCCGCAGGCGAATCCCGTCCAGCGGCCAAACGTCGCGTGTAGGATAGCAGCACCCCGCAACCCTGCCCACCGGCTTTTGCTCGGGTCACAGTGTTCGCATGGATACCTTCATCATTACCAACCAGCCGATCGTGGGACGGTTGACGTAGGATTTCCAGGGGTTTTTCCGGTACCACGGCCGATCCGCCCCACCTTGTCACTGGCCGAACGACAGCTTATAAGGGGCGGAAATTCGATCTTCCGCCCGCTCGCTTTACCACCGGTCGGACTGTTATAGTCTCCGGATCATGCTTATCGAGATGTTCGCCGACGTCATCTGCCCGTGGTGTTACATCGGCCGGCGGCGCCTGATGCGCGCACTGGCCGAAAGGCCCCGGCTGAAGGTCGAGCATCGCTGGCAGACCTTCCAGTTGAACCCGGACATACCGCCGGGCGGCATGGACCGCATCATCTACATGGCAGCCAAATTCGGCAACCTGGATCGGGCCCAGCAAATCCATGCCGTGGTCGAGGAAACTGCCGTACGGGAAGGACTGCCGATCGCCTTGAACCGCATCCGGCGCATCCCCAACACCTTCGATGCCCATCGGCTGATCCGTTTGGCGGATCGTTGGGGGCAAGGCGAAGCGATGATCGACACCCTGTTCCACGCCTATTTTGTCGAAGGACTGGACATCAGCGACCACCCCGTGCTGGTCACCAAAGCCGCCGGGATCGGGCTGGAGGCGCGGGACATCCTGAGACTACTGCGAACCGACGCGGAGGTTGATGCCGTTCGCGCCAGCGATGCCCAGGCCCGGCAGTTAGGTCTTCAGGCGGTGCCATGCTACGTCTTCAATAAACGATATGCCCTGGCGGGCGCCCAGGAACCGGCATCCTTCCACCCCTTGCTCGACCTCGCGGCCGACGAGGCGCCGGTCGGCGTTTGAGGGGTCAGAGAGTTCTGACCGGCGGTCAGAACTCTCTGAAACTGGTATGATACGGGCGGCGCTTGAAAGGCTTCCCCGATCGACCGCCCGTACTGCCCTTTCGCACATTGCACGGCACGCTGCTGTCAGGTTTTAGCCCAAGGCGGTTGATGAAAGCCATCAACCGCGAACCGCACAACGCGCCTTCTTAAGCGACCATTCCGGCCAGATCCTTCATCAGGCGATAGACGCCCTTGACCCGCTGCTCGGCCGTGTCCCAGGCGCGGATGTGGACCAGCTTGTGGTCCGGACGCAGCTTCATGGTGCCCGCTTGCTTGGAAATGTAAGCCACCAGCTTGTCAGGGCGACTGAAGGTGTTGTCGTGGAAGGACAGGACTGCCCCCTTAGGCCCGGCATCCACCCGCTCGATACCGGCGGTGCGGCACAATTGCTTGATCGTCACCACCTCCAGAAGGTTCTCTACCTCATTCGGCAGCTTGCCGAAACGGTCGATCATCTCGGCGGCGAAAGCGTCGATTTCCGAGCGGTCAACCACTTCCGACAGGCGACGGTACAGCGATAGACGGACGTTCAGGTCGGCCACATAGGTGTCCGGGATCAATACCGGCATGCCCAGGTTGATCTGCGGCGTCCACTTGTCCTGGGCCTCGGCTTGGGCGAGACCGCCGCCCTCACGGGCCGCCGCCACCGCTTCCTCCAGCATCTGCTGGTACAGCTCGACGCCCACTTCCTTGACGTGGCCCGACTGCTCCTCACCCAAAAGGTTGCCGGCGCCGCGGATGTCCATGTCGTGGCTGGCCAGTTGGAAACCGGCACCCAGGCTGTCCAGCGTCTCGATGACGTGCAGGCGCTGCTGCGCCGTGCCCGACAGAACGGTGCGCGGCGCGTAGGTCAGGTAGGCGTAGCCGCGCACCTTCGACCGGCCGACGCGGCCGCGCAACTGATAGAGCTGGGCCAGGCCGAACATGTCGGCGCGATGAATGATCAAGGTATTGGCGCGGGGGATATCGAGACCCGATTCGATGATGTTGGTGGCGAGCAGGACGTTGAATTGCCCCTCGTCGAAGGCGCTCATAACCTCTTCCAGTTCGGTGGCCGCCATCTGGCCGTGCGCCACGACCACCTTGACCTCGGGCACCAGCTCGGTCAGGCGGTCCTTCACCTTGCCCAGGTCCTCGATACGCGGACAAACGTAGAAGGTCTGGCCACCGCGATAGTGCTCACGCAGAATGGCCTCGCGGATGACCACCGGGTCGTAGGGCAGCACAAAGGTGCGCACCGCCAGTCGGTCCACCGGTGGTGTGGCGATCAGGCTCAGCTCCCGCACACCCGACAGGGCCATCTGCAAGGTGCGCGGAATCGGTGTCGCGGTCAGGGTCAGGACGTGGACGTCAGCGCGCAGTTCCTTCAGCCGCTCCTTCTGTTTCACGCCGAAGTGCTGTTCCTCGTCGACGATGACGAGACCCAGCCGCTTGAACTGGAGCCCTTTGGCCAGCAGGGCATGGGTACCGATGATGATGTCGACCGTGCCATCGGCCATCCCGTCCTTGATTTTTTTGGACTCGCGCGGTGCCACCAGCCGCGACAGCTGTTCGATGCGAATCGGCAATCCTTGGAAGCGGTTGAAGAAGTTGCGGTAGTGCTGACGGGCCAGCAGCGTCGTCGGCACCACCACCGCCACCTGATGGCCAGCCATGGCGGCGACGAAGGCGGCGCGGATCGCCACCTCGGTCTTGCCGAAGCCGACGTCGCCACACACCAAGCGATCCATCGGCTGGCCCGAGTTCATGTCGTCCAGCACGTCTTCGATGGCCCGAAGCTGGTCCTCGGTCTCCGGGTAGGGGAAGCGGGTCGCAAACTCCTCGTAGATGCCGGATGGCACCTCCACGGGCTCGGACTTGCGCAGTTCGCGCTCGGCGGCGATCTTGAGCAGCGCCTCGGCCATGTCCTTGAGACGCTTCTTGACCCGCGCCTTGCGCGCCTGCCAGCCCGAGCCCCCCAGCTTGTCCAACTGGACACCGGCATCCTCGGAGCCGAAGCGCGACAGCACCTCGATATTCTCGACCGGCACATACAGCTTGTCGCCACCCTCGTAGATGATACGCAAGCAGTCGTGCGGCGCGCCGGTGACGTTCAGAGTTTCCAGTCCGTCGTAACGGCCGATGCCATGGTCCATGTGGACCACCAGATCGCCTTCGGTCAGGCTGGAATGCTCGGCGATGAAGTTGGCCGCGCGCCGCTTCTTGCGCGTCGGCCGGGCGAGGCGGTCGCCCAGGACATCCTGCTCGGTGATGATGGCCAGATCGGGCGACTCGAAGCCATGCTCCAGACCCAGAACGATCATTCCGGTTATGGAATGGTCAAATCGCTTGAAGTCGTTCCAGTCCTCGGCCGGCTCTAGCCCGTCGATGCCGTGATCGCCCAGGACCGACAACAGCCGGTCGCGCGAGCCGGTGGAATACCCCGCCACCGCCACCCGCCTGCCCGCCTTGCGCAGGCCGGCGATATGCTCGCGGACCACGTCGAAGACATTCAGGTCGGGCCGCGTCCGCGCCTCGGCGAAATCGTGGCCGCGCCGTCCGCCGGCATCGACCGCACCGCGCGCTATCTCGGGCACGGCGAAAGGCGAGAGTTGAGCGACGGCGCGCCGCGCCAGCAGGCCATCCCACAGTTCGCCGTTCAGGAAGAACAGATCGGGCGGAATGGGTTTATAGGCCGGGGCATTGGACTTTTTGTCCACCGCCACCATGCTGACGCGGGCTTGATAGAAGTCGCTGATCTGCGCGACGCGGGCGTCGCGCGATTCTTCGGCCTGGGGATCGAGGGCGACCACCGCTTCCGGCATGTAATCGAGAATAGTTTCCATTTCGGAATGAAAAAGCGGCAGCCAATGCTCCATACCGCCGTGCTTGCGGCCGGCACTGATGGCTTCATAAAGCGGATCGCCATCCGTTACGGCTCCGAAATGCTCACGGTAGCCGGAGCGGAAACGGGCGATAGACGCCTCGTCCAGCAGCACCTCGGACATCGGCTTCAGCGCCACGCCATCGCGCTTTTCCGTAGTTCGTTGCGTCATCGGATCGAACGCGCGGACGCCGTCGAGATCCTCGCCGAACAGGTCCAGCCGCACCGGTTCCTCGGTACCCGGCGGGAACAGGTCGATGATGCCGCCGCGAATGGCGTACTCGCCCGCCTCGCGCACCGTCTGGGCGCGGGTGTAGCCGTTGTGCTCCAGGTATTTTTGAAGCTTGTCCACCTCGATGCGGTCACCGACCTTGGCGGTGAACACGGCATCGCGGAAGGCGGCGCGCGGCGCCACCTTCTGCACGACGGCGTTGATGGTGGTCAGCACCACCTTCGGCCGTTCGCTGCGCTCCATCAGCCGCGTCAGGGTGTCGATACGGCGGCTGATGGTGTCGGGATTGGGCGACACCCGATCATAGGGCAGGCAATCCCACGCCGGAAACACCAGCGCTTCAAGGTCCGGGGCAAAAAATCCCAGGGCTTCGGCGAGACGGGCCGTCCGCACGTCGTCCAGGGCGACATGCAGCAACCCGGCCCCGCCGGCACGGCGGGCCAGTTCGGCGATGATGCGGGCGTCGTGGCCTTCGGGAGCGCCGCCGATAAGCAGGCGCCCCGGACGGCCGGGCGTGAGATCGATCTTGATCACGGAGACAAAGCCTGGGCGATTCGGCGGTCAGTCGGGCTTGGTAGCGACGGTGAACCCCTTCAGGAGGTGCATGACGTCATGGTCCAGGGCCGGCGGGACCGGCACCCGGCCCATCATCCAATCATAGAGATCGGGGTCGCTCATTTCCAGAAGCCCCTCGAAACGTTCTAGCTGCGCCTCGTCGAAGCCCTCGATATGGCGGTCGGCGAAGGTGCCGATGATCAGGTCGGCCTCTCGGGTGCCGCGGTGCCACGCCCGGAAGCGGAGACGCTTGCGGCGAATCTCTGTCGTTTCGGTCTTGGAAGGATTGCTCACGTCGGGTCCTTTGTGGATGGCGATGATAGGTTAAAGATTCCGCTTCCGGCGTCCCACGGCAAGCCCTTGTTACGTCCGCACTTGACGCGACCGCCCGCCATGGCCTTTCAATGATTTCCAACGATTCCCGAGGTTTCCGTTGCGTCCGCCCATTCTTTACCCGCTGTTCGCGCCTGTGGGCTCCCTTCCTGGCCTCGGCCCGAAGCTTGCCAAACTGGCCGAAAGGCTGGCGGGCCCCCATGTCGTCGACCTGCTGTGGCACCTGCCCTGCGGCCTGATCGACCGGCGCTTCGCTCCCAAGATTGCCGAAGCGCCCAACGGCATGGTGGCGACTCTGACGGTGCGGGTGGACGGCCACGCCGCCCCGCTTTCGCCGCGTCACCCTTACCGCGTGCGCTGCTCCGACGAAACCGGGGTGATCGATCTGGTGTTCTTTCACGCCCGTGGCGACTACCTCCACAAAATCCTGCCGGAGGGCGAGATGGTGGTGGTCAGCGGCAAGGTCGAGCGGTTCCGCGACACCCCGCAGATGAGCCATCCCGACCACATCGCGCCGGTCGAGGCCAGATCCGAAATGGAAACGGTCGAACCGGTCTATCCGTTGACCACCGGCCTGACGCCCAAGGTGCTGCGCCGGGCCATCCTGGCGGCGCTGAAAGCCACGCCGGAGATGCCGGAATGGCAGGACGCGGCGTGGCTGGCGCGCAAGGAATGGCCGGCATGGCGCGACGCCCTGACCGCCGCCCACTCGCCCGAAGACCAGATCGCCTTGCAAGGCGACCAGCCCGCCCGCGAGCGTCTGGCCTTCGATGAACTGCTCGCCAACCAGTTGGCCCTGGCGCTGGTCCGCCTGCATCAGAAGCGTCTCGGCGGCCGGGCGGTGGCCGGCGACGGGCGGCTGCGCAAGGCGGTGATCGAGTCCCTGCCCTTCGCGCTGACCGGCTCGCAGCAACAGTCGTTGAAGGAAATCGAGTTGGACATGGCGTTGGAGAAGCGGATGCTTCGCCTGCTCCAGGGCGACGTCGGCAGCGGCAAGACGGTGGTGGCGCTGCTGTCCATGCTGAACGCCGTTGAGGCCGGGCATCAGGCGGCCCTGATGGCGCCGACCGAAATTCTGGCGCGCCAGCATCTGGAAACGTTGGCGCCACTGCTTTTGCCCGCCGGCGTGTCGCTCGCGCTGCTGACCGGCCGCGACAAGGGCAAGGCCCGCGCCAGCGTTCTGGAGCGGCTGGGCGACGGCCGCATCGATATCGTCGTCGGCACCCATGCCCTGTTCCAGGAAGGAGTGGAGTTCCGCGATCTGGCGCTGGCGGTAATTGACGAACAGCATCGGTTCGGTGTTCACCAGCGGCTCCAGTTATCGAGCAAGGGCAAGGGAGTAGACGTTCTGGTGATGACCGCCACTCCCATCCCCCGCACCCTGGTGCTGACGGCTTATGGCGACATGGACGTGTCACGCCTGACCGAGAAACCGGCCGGGCGCAAACCGATCGATACCCGCACCATCTCGCTGGAGCGGCTGGACGAGGTGATCGACGGTGTCCGCCGCAAGATCCAGGAAGGGGCGCGGGTGTACTGGGTCTGCCCGTTGGTCGAGGAGTCGGAGGTATCTGATCTCGCCGCCGCCACCCAGCGTCAGGCGCTGTTGGCGGAACGGCTGGGCAATCGGGTGGGCCTCGTCCATGGCCGCAT
>DASPMK010000332.1:0-6490 GCA_035627075.1 Azospirillaceae bacterium | reverse complement strand
GCTCCTCAAGGATCAGGGATGGCCGGTGCGCATGGCCTTCTTTCCCCTTAACAGCAGCTCCGCCCAGCCGGAATACGAGATGGGCCTGCTCTTGCTGAAGAACGGGGTCGCCGAGACGATGTCGATCGATTACGGCGACTTCATCGTCGATGCCGTACTGGAAAGCGTCGAACCCCTGCCCCGCTCCGGCTGTTAACCCGGATTATTCACCGGGTTGGCACGGTTGTGGTGGCGGGAGCGCATGTGGGGCAAAAAGGCCGGGCGTTCAGGGCGGTGCTGAGCGCTGAGCTTCCCCCGGCGGAGTGGACACCGGGTTATGCAGCCTGTCGTCCGGCCTGCTCGGGGGTTGTGTAGCCGAGCGCCGAATGGAGGCGTTGGCGATTGTAGTAGCCTTCCATGTAGCCGAACAGGTCCCACTTGGCGTCATCGCGCGTCGCATAGCGCTGATGGCGAACGAGTTCCGACTTCAGCGACCGCCACAGCCGCTCCATGAAGATGGTGTCGAGATAACGGCCCCGGCCGTCCATCGACATCCTCACCCCGGCGGCGGTCAGAGTGCCGGTGAAGGCGGCGCTGGTGAATTGGCTGCCCTGGCTCGCGCCAGCGCTTGAACCGGTGGCGCGCTTGCGCTCGCTGTTGAAGATCTCCGGCGTGCCAAAGCGCGCCAGGGCGTCCTCCAGCGCCGAGGCGCAGAAGGCCGCGTCCATGGTGTTCGACAACCGCCAACTCAAAATCGCCCGGCTCGCCCAGTCGATGATCGCCACCAGGGACAGCAAGCCGCGACCGCTCGGGACGGAGGTGATATCCGCCGCCCACCCCTGGTTGGGGCGGTCGATTGTCAGGGCGCGTAGTAGCAGGTAGGGGAAAGCCTTGTGCCCTGGTGCGGGTGTCGAGGTCTTCGGCTTCGGTCCCAGCGCGGCGATGCCCATCCGGCGCATCAGCCGTTGCACCCGCGTGCGGTTGACGAGCCGCCCCCCGGCCCGCACAGTGGGGCGGCGATCGCGTCGGGCGGACGCAGCCGGACAACCCTTGCCATCCTCGTTCATGGCGTATCGCTCCCTCGTGGAGGTTCTGGCAGGTTTGGTCACCCACCTCGATACGCCGCCTTCCTCAGACCGTCATCGCCCAGATTCCAGCATGGCTCTCACGCCCGGGCGTCGGGACCAAATCAGCCTAAACTTCTCCGGAACAGGCTCTTAGAGATACGGCAGGATCGCTTCCTTGAGTTTGGCCGTCTGGTTGGCCCACGACCAGCCGGCCAATTTCTCAGCCCCCTTGGCACCGCGCCGGCGGGCGTCCTCGCGGTTCCGCCACGCGGCTTCCAGGGCTTCGACGATCTCGTCGACCTCGCTCTCACCCCAGCCGGCCGTATCCCCCACACCAGCACCCTGCCCCGGCAACGGTTTCTGCTGTTCCAGGACATAGCTGTTGCCGTCCTCGATCAGGTCGAGGTGGCCGGTGTTCTTCGACAAGATCACTAGCACGCCGCAGGCCATGCACTCCATCGCCACCAGATTGGTGCCGCCCTCGCCCCGGTTGGGGAAGACGGCGACGTCCATTTCCCGCAGGATCGGCGCCATATGGGCGTTGGGCACTTCGCCGAGGTCGATCACCTTATCCGCCGGCACGCCGTTGACCGCCGCCCAGGCCCGTACGTTCAGCTTGCCTTGCGGGGTGTAGGGCACGGGCTGCACGGACTTGTTGGCGGTGACGGAGTCGGCCACCTTCGGCCACGGGCTGTGCCACGCGGTCACAAGCATCGCTTCAGGGTGGCGCTGGGCGAATGCGCGGAAAGCCAGGAGCGTCAGATCCTGGCCCTTGCGGTACTCCAGCTTGCCGCCCGAGAAAACAAGGAAGCGATCCTTGAAATAACCGGCACGCGGGGCCGGGTGGAACAGGGTCGGATCGACTCCCTGGATCACCGTCGTCACCGGCCCAATACCATATTCCTCCAGAATTTTCTGGTTCCAGGTGGAGCCGGTGACGATCAGCTTGTAGCCCTTGGCCCGTTCCAGCGCCTGGGCGTCGAGTTGAGTGTTCTCGAAGAAAATGATGCCGAGGGTGGGGGTCCCGCGCAACGCGGTGCGGTGAGCGGCGCTGCCCCCGGAAAAACCGTTGCCCAGTCCCTGCAACACCGGGACGTTGATGTTGACCACCTGCCCCGCCTGGGGCTTCAACCGCTCCTGAAGGTCATGGGAGGCGTTGAAGAACGGCATGAGGTGATGCATGCGCACCGCATCGATGTTCACCTGACTGGCGAGAATCGGATACGAGCACAGGGGCGACAGGTCCGGGTCTTGCGACCAGTTGATCGCCAGATTAAGGCCGTAGATGCCCCAGCCGAAGAAGCTGGACAGCTGCCACTGGATGACGACGGGGCGCCGGTTGAGCGGCGAGGCGTTATTGTTGTTCATGTCATTCCCTTGGAAGCCAGCGTGCGCAACGCCGCCTCGACTGTGGACATCACCGGGTCCCAGCCTTCATCGATCTTCTGCCGGAACAGCCGGGCGCCGGGATACCACGGGCTGTCCGCCCGCTCCATGAGCCACCGCCAGTCCGGCGCGTAGGACAGGACCACCCACACCGGCCGCACCATCGAGCCGCAGAGATGCGCCACCGAGGTGCACATGGTGATCACCAGATCCAGATTCTCGACGATGGCAGCGGTATCGGCAAAGTCCTCGATCTCCGGGCCAAGATCAACGACGTTCTCCGGCAGGGTACGGCCGGCAAGCTCATCGCGGCCACCGCCCTTTTGAAGCGGGTAAAACCGTACGCCCGGCACCGCGAACAGCCTGGAATAGTTGGCGAGCCCGGGCGAGCGGAAGCGGTTGTTCTTGAAGTCCGGGTTGCCGGACCACACCACCCCGACCCGAAGCTCGCCATTTCGTGGCCCCAGTCGGGTGGCCCAGCGCGCGACCAGCGTCGGATCGGCGGTGATCGGTGGATCGGACGCGGGAATGGTGGCCATCGTCGTGCCGACGAGCCGGGGAACGCTCATCAGCGGCACCCACACGTCGAACGGCGGCAGAACCTCGCCGAACGGCACGATCTGGTCGATCCCGGGCATGCCGCTCAACAGCCGCTTCAGGGCGCCCTGACAGCCGAAGACGGTCCGGCAGCCATAAAGCCGCTTCAGCAGCGGCACATAGCGGATGAAATTCAGGGAGTCGCCCAGCCCTTGCTCGGCGGTGACCAGAATGGTCTTGCCGTTCAGGGACGAGCCATCCCATTCCGGTCGCGGCAGGTCTTGGGTACGGCCCTCGTCGGTCTTGCGGCGCTCCTCATAGTAGCGCCAACCTTCGTCAAAGCGTCCGACCTGAAGCAGGGAGAGGCCGAGGCACTTGTGCGCCTCCCAGTTCTCGGGCTCCAGGGCGATGGCTTGCCGGTGGGCATCCACCGCCTCGTCCATCCCGCCCTGGCGGCGTAAAACGGTGCCCAAGCTGTTCCAGGCCGCCGCATGGCGCGGATCGACGCGCAGACAGTCGCGGAAAGCCAACTCCGCATCGCGCTGGCGGCCCAGGCGCTGGTATGTGACGCCGAGATTGTAGTAGTGCTTGGCGTCGGCCGGTTGGCGCGCGATCAACGACCGGTAGACCGCTTCGGCCTCCGGGTAGCGGTCAGCGCTCCACAAGGACTGCGCGAGCCGCCCCAGCAGATCGGGGTCGTCGGGGTTGAGGGCCAGAGCCTTGCGGTAGTGATCGGCCGCCTCGCCATGCCGCCCCATATCGGTCAACACGTTGCCGAGGTTGCCCAGCATGACCGGCACCACCGACCCGACCCGCTCCAACGCCCGCAAAATCAGCGCCTGGGCCTCATCCAGCCGTCCTTGCCGGCGGCGGACGAGGCCCAGGAGGTGCAAGGCGTCCGAGTTGTCGGGGGCCACCTCCAGCACGCGACCATAGATGGCTTCCGCCTCTTCGAGACGGCCCGCCCGGTGTTGGTCGGCGCCGATCGCGAGGGCTTCCTCAATGGTCGCCATGGTGGCCACCCGTCCGCTCGTCAGCCCGCCTTGCCCTCGCCCGCCGTACCTTCACCGGGAACCGGCGCGGCGACCTTCGGCTTGGGCAGGTCGAGCTTGATGTGCAGTTCCCGCAGCCGCTCCAGCGCCACCGGCGACGGCGCCTGCATCAGCAGGTCTTCGGCCTTCTGGTTCAGCGGGAAAGCGATGACTTCGCGGATGTTGGGCTCATCGGCCAGCAGCATGACAATGCGGTCGATACCCGGCGCCGAACCGCCGTGCGGCGGAGCGCCCAGCTTGAACGCCGACAGCATGCCGCCGAACTTGGCCTCCAGCACCTCCGGCGCGTAGCCGGCGATGGCGAACGCCTTGTACATCACCTCCGGCAGGTGGTTACGGATGGCGCCCGAGGACAACTCGATGCCATTGCAGACGATGTCATACTGGTACGCCTTGATGTCGAGCGGGTTCATGGTCTCCAGCGCCTGGAGGCCACCCTGCGGCATCGAGAACGGATTATGCGAGAACTCGATCTGGCCGGTGTCCTCGTTCAGCTCGTACATCGGGAAATCGACGATCCAGCAGAAACGGAAGGCGTTCTTTTCGATCAGATCGAGTTCCTGGCCGATCTTGGTGCGGGCGAAGCCGGCCAGCTTGGCGGCACCGGCCTCCTTGTCGCAGACGAAGAACACGGCGTCGCCGTCCTGGGCGCCGGTCAGCTCGCGCAGCACCGCCTGGGCGGCTTCGGGCACGAACTTGGCAATGGGGCCCTTGCCGGTGCCGTTCTCGAACAGGATGTAGCCGAGACCCGGCGCGCCCTGTTCCTTGGCCCAATCGTTGAGCTTGTCGAAGAACGAGCGCGGCTTGTCGCCGACCTTCGGGGCGCGGATGGTACGGACCACGCCGCCCTTGTCGATCACGCCCTTGAAGGCGCGGAACTCGACGTCGTCGCGCTTGAACACCTCGGTGACATCGACGATTTCCAGCGGGTTGCGCAGGTCCGGCTTGTCGTTGCCGTACTTGAGCATGGACTCCGCGAAAGAAATGCGGCGGAACGGCGGGGCATCGATGGCTGGCTGGCTTTCGCGGCGAAAAGCCCCGAACTCCTCGAAAATGCCGTGCAGCACCGGCTCGATGGCGGCGAAGACGTCTTCCTGGGTGACGAAGGACATCTCGAAATCGAGCTGGTAGAACTCACCCGGCGAGCGGTCAGCGCGGGCGTCCTCGTCGCGGAAGCAGGGGGCGATCTGGAAGTAGCGGTCGAAGCCCGCCATCATCAGAAGTTGTTTGAACTGCTGCGGCGCCTGGGGCAGCGCGTAGAACTTGCCGGGATGCACTCGCGACGGCACGAGATAGTCACGCGCGCCCTCGGGCGAGGACGCCGTGAGGATCGGCGTCTGGAACTCGGTGAAGCCCTGATCGATCATGCGGCGGCGAACCGATGAGATCACCCGGCTGCGCAGGACGATGTTCTCCTGCATCTTCAGGCGGCGCAGGTCGAGGAAGCGATAGCGCAGGCGCACGTCCTCGCCGGCGTCGGCGTCGGCGTTCACCTGAAGCGGCAGCGGGTCGGCGTGGGACTGGACCGTCAGTTCCTGGATCTGCACCTCGATCCGGCCGGTGGCAAGCTTGTCGTTCACCGTTTCGGCCGTGCGCGCCACCACCTTGCCGGTCACCGTGATGACGGATTCGAGCTTGAGCGACTCGGTATCCTTGAACAGCGGGTTCGAGGTGTCGATCACGCACTGGGTGATGCCGTAGTGGTCACGCAGGTCGATGAACAGCAGATTGCCGTGGTCGCGCTTGCGATGAATCCAGCCCGACACGCGGACGATCTGTCCGGCATTGTCCAGGCGAAGTTGGCCGCAGGTGTGGGAACGGTAGGGATGCATGGTTCTTCGCGCAGCTTGGGAATCAGGACGGACCGGGCTGGAAGCCGGCGCGACACAGCACACCGTTTGAGGGTTCATTGTCAAGCGGGCTGGGCTTTTTCGGCGGTGTGAAGCGGAGGACAGCCGGCGAGCCGTCGTTGTGTTCCGGCCGGCGCGCTCCGCCCAGCCCCCCTCCCCGGCGGCTGGGCGGAGCCGACGGCCCCGCCGGATTGCGCAAGGCAACCGGCAGGCCGCGCGGCTCGCCTCCGACGTTGTGGGCGAAGGCGTTGATATCCTTGTGATTTTCGGCGGACGTTAACGGAGTTGACACCTTTTCGGAATTATGTAGCACCCGCCACCGCTCGCCCCCGGCATCCACAGCCCGTTCCGGGTATCCTGGGCCTGCCACTACGGGGCGGGCATGGACGACGACATCGCCATAGCGGTTTTGGAGGCGCGGCGCCAGCAGTTGCAGGCTGACTTGGCGGCGGTCGAGCGCCAGCGCGCCCAGCTGCGCGCCGATCTGCGCCACATCGACGGCGCGCTGGCCCAGATCATCGGCCATGCCCAGCGCCAGGAGTGGCTTCCCGGCCTGCCGCGTCCTCTGGGGCCGATGCCCCGGCCCGCCAGGATCGACCGCTGGTTCAATGGGCAGGAA
>DASPMK010000331.1:0-6769 GCA_035627075.1 Azospirillaceae bacterium | reverse complement strand
TTCCAGCATGTCTTCACGGCTGCCTTTTTCAAGGCGCCAGCCCTGACGAGTGACCAGCTTTTCTGCAAATTATTTCCGATATACGTGTTCCCTACATTTGACAGAATTCCACCTCGTGTGTACGATATTGACCTAAAAGCACGCTAAGATGACGCATTGTTGCCGTATCGGCGGGGTTCCGCACCGACACGGCAATCTTAAGCGGCACCGCGTGTCTTCGGGCATGCGAACGATCAAAAAGCGGCTAAAATTTGCGAAAATATGGAGGGGCTTTTCATGCGTGTTCTATTCACTGCCTGTGTTCTTCTTGGCCTTGCCTCGGCGCCGGCCCTGGCGGCCGATCCGGTCATCATCAAATTCAGCCACGTCGTCGCGCCCGACACGCCCAAGGGCAAAGCGGCCGAGCGCTTCAAGCAACTGGCCGAGGAACGCACCAAGGGGGCGGTGAAGGTCGAGGTGTACCCCAACTCGCAGCTCTATAAGGACAAGGAGGAGTTGGAGGCGCTTCAGCTTGGCGCCGTGCAGATGCTGGCCCCGTCGCTTGCCAAGTTCGGCCCGCTGGGGGCCAAGGAGTTCGAAGTTTTCGACCTGCCCTACATCTTCCCGTCGAAGGACGTGCTGCGTCGCGTCACCGAGGGTGAAATCGGCAAGCTGCTGTTCGGCAAGCTGGAGAACAAGGGCATCATCGGCCTCGCTTACTGGGATAACGGCTTCAAGGTCATGAGCGCCAACAAGCCGTTGAAGACGCCGGGGGATTTCCGCGGCATCAAGATGCGCATCCAGTCCTCCAAGGTGCTGGACGCGCAGATGCGGGCGCTGGGCGCCTTGCCGCAGCAGATGGCGTTCTCCGAAGTCTATCAGGCGCTTCAGACCGGCGTGGTGGATGGTACCGAGAACCCGCCGTCGAACATGTATACCCAGAAGATGCACGAAGTGCAGAAGCACGCCACGGTGTCGAACCACGGCTATCTCGGCTATGCCGTCATCGTAAACAAGAAGTTCTGGGAAGGCCTGCCGGCCGACATCCGCGGCACCCTGGAAGAGGCGATGAAGGAGGCCACGATCTACGCCAACGAGATCGCGCAGAAGGAAAACGATGACTCGCTGGCCGCCATCAAAGCGTCGGGCAAGACCACCGTCTACGAGATGACCGATGCCGAGCGCGACGACTGGCGCAAGCTGCTGATGCCGGTCCATCGCGAAATGGAAGGCCGCGTCGGCAAGGAACTGATCGAGGCGCTCTACAAGGAAGCTGCCGCCGCCGGCTTCAAGCCGTAATCTCGTCGAAGCAGCGCAAGGCGCGTCCGGAGCGTACCCGGGCGCGCCTCCTTTCCGCTCGGGAGCCGTCATGATCCTCAAGCTTCTGGATCGTCTTGAAGAGACGGTGATCGCCACCCTGATGGGGGCGGCGACGATCGTCATCTTCGTCGCGGTGGTACACCGCTACGCCTCCGGCGTGTCGTGGCTTTATGACTACGCGCGGATGTTCAACCTGTCCTGGGCCCAGGAGTTGTGCATCTACATGTTCGTCTGGATGGCCAAATTCGGCGCCGCCTATGGCGTGCGCACCGGCATCCATGTCGGCGTGGACGCGGTGATCAACCGCCTGTCCACCCCGTGGCGCAACAGATCCATCGTCTTCGGCCTGTTGTCGGGCGCGGTGTTCACCGGCATCGTCGGCACGCTGGGCCTGCACTTCGTGCTGGAGATGAGCCGGACCGAGCAGGTGTCGGCCGACATGGAAGTGCCGATGTGGCTGGTCTATCTGGCGATCCCCTGCGGCTCGTACCTGATGTGCTTCCGCTTCCTCCAGGTCTGCTGGAGCTTCATCCGCACCGGCGAGTTGCCCTCCCACGACCACAGCCACGTCGAGGGCATCGACGTCGAGGAGGTGGTGCATGAGGAGGAGGACCATGTCGACGAGATCGCCCATCCCGAGGCCCACGACTTCCACCTGGACCACGACGGTCCCCATGATTTTCGCCCCGGGTCCCACGATTTTCGCCCTGGTAAGGAGCGCTGAGCCATGAGCGCGGCCATCATCTTCGGTCTCCTGATCGCGCTCATGCTTACCGGCATGCCGATCTCGATCTCGCTCGGCCTCACGGTGCTGACGTTCCTGTTCACCATGACGGATGTTCCCATCGAGAGCGTAGCGCTGAAGCTGTTCACCGGCATCGAGAAGTTCGAGATCATGGCGATCCCGTTCTTCATCCTGGCCGGCAACTTCCTGACCCACGGCGGCGTCGCCCGGCGCATGATCAACTTCGCCTCCACCATGGTCGGCCATTGGCACGGCGGTCTGGCGCTGGCCGGCGTGCTGGCCTGCGCCCTGTTCGCGGCGGTGTCGGGCTCCAGCCCGGCGACGGTGGTGGCGATCGGTTCGATCATCCTGCCGGCGATGGTCGACCAGGGCTTCCCCAAGCGTTTCGGTGCCGGCGTCATCACCACCTCGGGCGCGCTGGGCATCCTGATCCCGCCGTCGATCGTGATGGTGATGTACTCGGTATCGACCAACACCTCGGTCGGCGCGCTGTTCATGGCCGGCGTCATTCCCGGCCTGATGCTGGCGACCCTGCTGGGGTTGGTCACCTGGTACCGGGCATGGCGCAACGACTATCCGCGCATGGCCAAGGCCTCGCCGAAGCAGAGGCTCGACGCTTTCCGCGAGAGCGCCTGGGGCTTGTTGCTCATCGTCGTGGTGATCGGCGGCATCTATTCCGGCATGTTCACCCCCACCGAGGCGGCGGCGATGAGCGCCGTCTATGCCTTTATCGTGGCGGTGTTCATCTATCGCGATATGCCGTTGCGCCAGGTGCCGAAGGTCCTCCTGGACTCGGCCAACATGAGCGCGATGCTGCTCTACATCATCACCAACGCGGTGTTATTCTCCTTCCTGATGACGTCGGAGAACATCCCGCAGACGATGGCCGGCTGGATTCTCGGGCACGAGTTGAGCCCGTGGGTGTTCCTGCTGGTGGTGAACCTGCTGCTGCTGCTGGCCGGCAACGTGATGGAGCCGTCGTCGATCGTGCTGATCCTTGCGCCGATCCTGTTCCCGGTGGCGATGCGGCTGGGCATCGACCCCGTTCACTTCGGCATCCTGATCGTCGTCAACATGGAGGTCGGCATGTGCCACCCGCCGGTGGGGCTGAACCTTTATGTCGCCAGCGGCATCACCAAAATGGGCATCTCCGAGCTGACCGTGGCGGTAATGCCGTGGCTTCTGACCATGCTGGCCTTCCTCCTCATGGTCACCTACATCCCGGTGATTTCGCTGTGGTTGCCGCGGATGGTGGGCATGATGTGAGGCTGTCCCCAGGTGGAACTGGCGGGGTTGGGCTTCTGTTACCATCTTCTGAAAGGTGACCGAATCCCAGCCCTTCCATCATTTCGGCGGCGTCGCATGGCGGATCGAGACAACCTGCCAACCCAGGACTCTTCCCAAGGCACCTCATCCCCGACCGAGGTTGAGGCCTTCCTCAGACGGGTCGCGGCCATTCCCCCGACGTCCTCGGCCACAGGCGTGCGCGGCCGGTTGATGTTCGCCATGGACGCGACAGCCAGCCGCGAACCGACATGGGACCGCGCCTGCCACATCCAGAGCGAGATGTTCGAGGTGACGTCGGCGCTCGGCGGTCTCGACATCCAGCTTGTGTACTACCGGGGCTTTCGCGAGTGTCAGGCGAGCCCCTGGCTGAGCAGCTCGGCCGAGCTGCTGCGGCGGATGAGCGGTGTGCGCTGCATGGCGGGGCAGACGCAGATCGGGCGCGTGTTGAGCCACTGCGTCAAGGAAACCAAGCGGCAAAAGGTGAACGCCCTGGTCTTCGTCGGCGACTGCATGGAGGAGGAACTGGACCGGCTGGCCCATCTCGGCGGCGAACTCGGACTTTTGGGCGTGCCCGCCTTCATGTTCCAGGAGCGCGGCGATGCCGTGGCCCGCCGCGCTTTCCAGGAGATCGCCCGGCTGACCGGCGGCGCCTATTGCCGCTTCGACTCTTCCAGCGCCCAGCAACTCAAGGATCTGTTGAGCGCCGTCGCCGTCTACGCGGCGGGGGGACGGCCGGCACTGGAAAACTTCAGCCGGGGACGCGGCACCGAGGCCATCCAGCAGTTGACCTATCAGGTCGGCCATCGCCAGACCGGCACCTGAGGTCAGGGGATTAAGGCGGCCATGTTCCCCCTGTTCCTGCTCGCCATTGCTCTCGTCGTCGGCCTGTGGCTGCTCGCCCGCAGCTTCGTCAACGCCGATCCGCGCATGCTCGCCAAGGGGCTGCGCTATGGCGCGGTGGGGTTGGGGGTGGGGGTGGTCGTCTTTCTGGCGCTGAGCGGCCGGCTGGGGCTGGCGCTGACGCTCGGCGCCTTCGTGCTGCCGCTGATCTCGCGCTGGCGGGCTCTTCTCTATCGCGCGCGGGCGGCCTACGGCCCGTCCTCGGGGCAGACCTCCTCGGTCGATACCCAATACCTTCACATGGAACTGCACCACGACAGCGGCCGCATGGATGGCGATGTGGTGCGTGGGCGCTTCGCCGGCCGACGACTGGACGCCATGACCATCGACGACCTCATCGATCTGCTGCGCGAGGTCCGCAACGCCGATCCCCAGTCGGCGGCGGTGCTGGAAGCCTACATGGACCGCGCCCGCACCGAGGACTGGCGTGCCCGCATGGCCGGCGGCCGCGAGGCCGGCGGTGCCGGTGGGAGCAATGGGAGAGCGGGGGCCGGCAACAACGCCGGCGCGGGCGCGGGTGATGGGGCCTCGGCACGTCCCGGCATGATGTCCCGCGACGAAGCCTACAACATCCTGGGTCTCCAGTCCGGCGCCACGCCGGAGCAGGTGAAGGAAGCACATCGCCGCCTGATGCAGAAGGTTCATCCCGATCACGGCGGCTCCACTTATCTCGCGGCGAAGATCAATCAGGCCAAGGACCTCCTGCTACGGGGGTAGTGCGTCAACCTGCCGCACCGCCTTGGCGGAATGGGTAATCCCTCTCGCGGTGTTCCTCTTTCGCGCGGGTTGCACGGGTTTCGCGGTGTATGGCAAAAACGCGGTCCTGGGCTGTCCTGCCTTTCATCAAGTCACCGACTGTCTGAACAACACCAAACAACGAGAGTCCCATGCGAAAGCCAGTGCGCAAGGTGGTGTTTCCCGTGGCCGGTCTGGGGACGCGCTTTTTGCCCGCGACCAAGGCGATTCCGAAGGAGATGCTGCCGCTGGTTGACAAACCGCTTTTGCAGCACGCCGTCGAAGAGGCGCGCGCCGCCGGAATCGAGGACTTCGTCTTCGTCACCGGCCGCTCCAAGCGCGCCATCGAGGATCACTTCGACAATGACTCCGAACTCAATCGCACCTTGGAAAGCCGCGGCAACACCGAGGCGCTGGATGCGGTGCGCAACACCGAACTCGCCCCGGGCCGGCTGTTCTATACCCGCCAGCAATACCCGCTGGGCCTGGGCCACGCCGTGTGGTGCGCGCGCGAGGTGATCGGCAACGACCCCTTCGCCATCATCCTGCCCGACGACTTCGTGCTGGCCGACAAGCCCTGCCTGAAGCAGATGGTGGAAGCCTACGAGGAGGTGGGCGGCAATATCGTGGCGGTGGTCGACGTGCCGCGTGAGCACACCAAGCGTTACGGCATCCTGAAGTGCGGCAAGGACGACGGCCGGCTGGTCGAGGTCCAGGGACTGGTGGAAAAGCCCAAGCCCGAGGAGGCGCCCTCGACGCTCTCCATCATCGGCCGCTACATCCTTCAACCCGAGGTCTTCACCCACCTCGACCGCCAGGAGCGCGGGACCGGCAACGAGATTCAACTGACCGACAGCATGGCCAAGCTGATCGGCCACCAGCCGTTCCACGGTCTGCGCTACGAGGGCGTGCGGTATGATTGCGGCGACAAGGTCGGCTTCCTGGAAGCCAACATCGCCCACGCGCTGAAGCGTCCCGACATGGCCGACAAGGTCCGCGAGATGCTGCGCAAGTACCAGTGACGGTGACCGTCGCTGATCTCTGATGGTGGTGCGGCGGCCGGGATATCCCGCGTCGCCGCACGGCCATTTGCCGCATATTGGCGAAAATTATCTCATCCTCTTGTCCTTTTATAACCTTTTCGCGTAAGCGGTTGCGCGGGGAGGACACGGGATTGAGCCTCTGCTATAGGCTCGGGGCTTGAGCCCATCGGCATTAAGGAAAGGATTCGCCTTGCGTATCGCGATGATCGGCACGGGCTACGTCGGGCTGGTGTCCGGCGCCTGCTTCTCGGAATTCGGCGTCAATGTCGTCTGCGTCGACAAGGACGAGGGTAAGATCGAGCGCCTGCGCCGGGGAGAGATCCCCATCTACGAGCCGGGCCTGGAGGATTTGGTCGCCAACAACGTCAAGGCCGGTCGGCTGGCCTTCACCACCAACCTCGCCGACGCCGTCCAGGGCGCCGACGCCGTCTTCATCGCCGTCGGCACGCCGACCCGGCGCGGCGACGGCCATGCCGACCTGTCCTATGTCTACGCCGCCGCCCAGGAGATCGCCCGCGGTCTCGACGGCTACACGGTGATCGTCACCAAGTCGACCGTGCCGGTCGGCACCGGCCGCGAGGTCGAGCGGATCATCCGCGAAACCCGGCCCGACGCCGACTTCGACGTCTGCTCCAACCCGGAGTTCCTGCGCGAAGGCTCGGCGATCGGCGACTTCCTGCGCCCCGACCGCGTGGTGATCGGCGCCGAGAGCGACCGCGCCCAGGACGTGATGCGCCGGCTGTACCGGCCGCTGTACCTC
>DASPMK010000330.1:0-2043 GCA_035627075.1 Azospirillaceae bacterium | reverse complement strand
CCCGCTCTGGCTCAGGGTCTCGTACACCGGCAACGGCAGACCGCGGGCCTGCGCCCATTCCTGCAACGCCGTTTTGGACTCAAGCGGCGGCGCCCCGACATCATCGAGCAGTGGCGCCCACCGGGCGCGGATGAAGCGACTCGCCACCTCAAGCCCACCATCCAGATATAGGGCGCCGATCACTGCCTCGCACGCATCGGCCAGGATCGTGTGGTTCGACCGACCCCCCCCCTCGGCCTCGCCGGGGGCCAGCCGGAGACGCCGCCCAAGGTCGATGGCCTGAGCCACGCGGGACAGGGCCTCGCGCCGTACCAGACCGGCGTGGCGCTTGGCCAAGTCCCCTTCGCGTTCGGCGGGATAGCGCTCCAGCAGCCAGTGGGCGACGACCAGACCCAAGACCCGGTCGCCCAGGAATTCGAGCCGTTCATAGGTAGTGGCGGCGGCGGGGCCGGTCCGTTCCAGGCCGGTCATGCTGGGGTGGGTGACGGCGGCGGCCAGAAGGCCCTCGTCGCGGAAGCGGTGCTCGACCGCCCGCGCCAGCTCCGCCAGATCGCCGGGCGTGTCCATGGGACTGTCTCCCGTTCAGTTCACGGCGTTGATCAGTCGGCCGAAGCGCAGGTCCCAGGGCCACTTCCAGACCTCCCAGAAGCGTGTGCCCTCGGCCAGGGAGAAGAACAGGAATTCGGCGCGGCCCACCAGGTTTTCCACCGGCACGTAGCCCACGCCGGCCCGGCTGTCTTCCGAATTGTCGCGGTTGTCGCCCATCATGAAGAAATGGCCTTCCGGCACCACGAACTCGGCCGTGTTGTCGTAGGGATGATGGTCGGAAAACTCGATGATGCGGTGCTGCCGGCCGCCCGGCAAGGTTTCGACGAACTGCGCGATCTTGCGCGGACGGCCAAGATAGTCGACCGCCTCGAAATCCTCCACCCGATCGCGCTTCACCGCCTGCCCGTTGATGTGAAGAAGGCCGGCGACCACCTGGACGCGGTCGCCAGGCAGGCCGATGACGCGCTTGATGTAGTCGGTCTTGTTGTCCGACGGCAGCTTGAACACGACCACGTCGCCGCGCTCGGGCTGATGATAGAGGACACGGCCGTCGAACAGAGGCAGCCCCAGCGCCACCGTGTAGCGGCTGTAGCCATAGGAATACTTGGAGACGAAGAGATAATCGCCGACCAGCAGCGTTGGAATCATCGAGCCCGAAGGGATGTTGAAGGGCTCGTAGGCGAAGGTGCGCACGCCGAACGCGATCACCACCGCGTAAAAGACGGCCCTCAGGGTTTCGCCCATGCCGCCGGTTTTCCGGTTCTGCATCAACTGTGTCTGCTTTCCGTTGCGCGTGGAGCCCGGAGCCGGGCGTGGAGACGATGAGGTGACGGGATCGGGGGAGGTCATCCGGTACCGGCCGGGGGCGATGGGAGGGGAGTGGCGCTGATGATGACGACCGCCTGGGCGATGGGCGGCTCGTCGGTCAGCGTGACGTGGATGCGGGCGGCCATGCCCGGCGGGGTGATCTCCTGAAGGCGTTTCAGGGCGCCGCCGGAAAGCGCCATGGTCGGCTCCCCCGACGCCAGGTTCACCACGCCCATGTCGCGCCAGAACACGCCCTGGGAAAAGCCCGTGCCCAGCGCCTTGGCGCACGCCTCCTTGGCGGCGAAGCGCTTGGCGTAGGTGGCGGCGCGGTTGTTGCCTCGGCCCTTGTGGGCGCGGCGTTCGGCCTTGGCGCGCTCGGCATCGGTGAAGACACGCTCCAGGAAGCGCGCGCCGAAGCGTTCGAGCGTACGCTCGATCCGCCGGATGTCGATGAGGTCGTTGCCGAGGCCAAGAATCATGGAGCGTCCAGAGGGCAGCCGTCAGGAATGCGGTTCGGCGGCGGCGCGGGCATCGGCCATCAGCTTCCGCATGCGCCGGATGGCACCGTCGAGACCGAGGAACAGAGCCTCGCCGATCAGGAAATGGCCGATATTCAACTCGACGATGCTGGGAATTTCCGCCACCGCGACCACCGTGTCGAAGGCAAGACCGTGGCCGGCATGGCAC
>DASPMK010000329.1:0-3107 GCA_035627075.1 Azospirillaceae bacterium | reverse complement strand
ACGGCGTCATCCACGGCGACCCGCACCTGGGGAACTACACGGTGCGGCCGGACCGCTCGATCAACCTCCTGGATTTCGGCTGCATCCGCGTCTTCCACCCCAGCTTCGTCAAGGGGGTGATCGACCTCTACAACGCGCTGCGCACGCAGGACGGGGATGCGGCGGTCGAAGCCTACCGCACCTGGGGGTTCGAGAACCCGTCGAAGGACCTGGTGGAGGTCCTGAACATCTGGGCGCGCTTCGTCTACGCCCCGATCATGGAGGACCGCACCCGCCGCATCGAGGAGACCAACTCCGGCCACTACGGCCGCGAGACCGCCGAGAAGGTGCATGCCGAGCTGCGGCGGCTGGGCTGGGTGGAAATCCCGCGCGAGTTCGTGTTCATGGACCGTGCGGCCGTCGGCCTGGGCTCGGTGTTCTTGCACCTGGACGCCGAGATCAACTGGTATCGCCTGTTCCATGAACTGATCGAGGGCTTCAACGTGACCGTACTGGCCCAATGGCAGCGGCGGCTGCTGGCCCGGCATGGCGTGCCCGCGGCGGAGTAAAGCCCGGTTATTTCCCCGCCAGGCGCTTTTCGATGGCGGCGCCCAACTGGCGGGAGGTGACCGGCTTGTGGGCGATGCCAAGATTGTATAGCGCCGCGTCGCGCTGACATTCCGGCCCCATCTCCCCGGTCAGGAGCAGGGCGGGGATTTCGGCGCCGAACGCCTCGCGGATGCGCAGGATCGCCTCGGTGCCGAAACGCCCTTCCCGCAGGCGGTAGTCGGCGACGATGATGTCCGGCTGCCGCCCGGCGTTGCCCAGCCGCTCCAGGACCTGCTCGGTCGATCCGGCGATCAGCACCTCATAGCCCCATTGCTGGAGAACGGCCTGCAGGCCGAACAGCACGATGGCATCGTCGTCCACCAGGACGGCGAAGCGGCCGTTGCCCGGCTTCATGTCGTCGGTTCCGGGAGGCTGCTTCGATGGCGCCCGACCCAGCGGCACATCGATGTTGAAGGCCGATCCCTTGCCGGGCATGGAGCGGACACGCACCGGGTGGTCCAGCAGGGCGGATAGCCGCCGCACGATGGCCAATCCCAGGCCGAGGCCCTGATTGCGGTCGCGTTCGGGGTTGCCGATCTGGTGGAACTCGTCCCAGATCCGGTTGAGGTGTTCCGGCGGAATGCCGATGCCGGTGTCGCGCACCTCGATATGCAGCCGGTCGGCGGCCGGGCGGCATTCAAGCCGGACCTCCCCCGCCGCGGTATAGCGCAGGGCGTTTTCCACCAGATTGCGAATCATCCGGCCCAGCAGGGTGCGGTCGCTGCGCACGGTGGCCGGTGACGGTACGACCGAAAGACGCAGCCCCTTGGCGGTGGCGGCCGGGGTGTATTCAGCCTGGATCTGTTCCATCAGGGAGGCGACGGCGAAGTCCTCGATTTTCGGTTCGACCGTGCCGGCGTCGAGGTGGGATATGTCCAAAAGACTGTCGAGCAGGGCTTTCATGACGTCGAGGCCTCGTTCGAGATGCGCCAGCACCTCGCGCCCCTCTCCTTCCCCGATATGGTTGTTCAGTGCCGCCGCGAACAGAAGGAGCGACTGCAAGGGTTGGCGAAGATCGTGGCTGGCGGCCGCCAGGAACGTCGATTTCGCCAGATTGGCCTGTTCGGCCTGTTCCTTGGCCTCTTGCAAGGCCACTTGCATGGCTTTCCGCGCGCTGATGTCGTGGAACGTGCTGACGGCGAGAGGGGCGCCGCCATCGATCCACTGGACGGGCGCGGCGCTGACCGCGAAGGTGGTCAGGCGGCCATCGCCGCGGCGATAGATCATCTCCTCCTGGTCGACGACCTCGCCGGTCAGAAGGGCGCGGGCAATCGGATACTCCTCCGCCCGGTACGGCGTCCCATCGGGATGCAGTGCCCCGTACCGGGTGTGCTCCTGGGCATCGGTGGACTCGAGAAGCGGGTGCCCCAGGAGTCGGACCGCCTGTTCGTTATGAATAAAGAGACGGCCGGTCTGCCCTTCGGCCACGGACAGGCCGGAGGGCATCTGGTCGAGGATGGCCTGAAGCAGCCGCCGTTCGGCATCCAAGGTGGCGCGGAGCTGCTCACGCTCCTCGTCGGCGCGTTTTCGCGCCGTGATGTCGCGGTAGAAGATGGCGGCGCCCTCAGGCGTCGGGAAGGCGCGGATTTCCAGCCACATGTCGTGGCCGTCGCGCAGGAACCGGTATTCCTGCTCGACGGCGACGCGCTTCTCGATCACCCTCCGGCACGCCTCCTCGATCGGGGTGCCGATGGCGGCCGGGCGCGCCTGCCAGAGCAGGCTGCCGAGGGCAAGGTCGCGGGACCGTCCGCTGCTTCGCTCGGCCTTGCGGTTCCGATAGGTAACGCGGTAGTCGCGATCGATGGCGATGAAGGCCTCGCTGAGGCTTTCCAGGATATCGGCTGTCCGCTGGGTGGCTGTTCGCAGCCCTTCCTCGGCCTCCCGTTCCTGAGTGCGGTCACGCAGGATTTTCAGGTAGCCCAGGGGCTGATCGTCGCCCAGCAGCATTATCGAACCCTTGGCCCAGAAGCGGCTGCCGTCCTTGCGGCGATGCCAGCGTTCGCCCATCGCGCGTCCTTCGGCCAGCGCGGTGGCCATTTCCTTTCCGGGGATGCCTTGGCTCTGTTGTTCGGGCAGGAAGATGATGTCGATGGGCTGGCCGATGACCTCATCCGCCTCCCAGCCCAGGATGTTGACGGCGCCGGTGTTCCAGCTGGTGATCCGGCCTTCCGGGTCCAGGGAGATGATGACGTAGTCGGTGGCGCTGTCGAGGATGGCCTGGGTGCGCCGACGGCTTTCCTGGAGAGCCGCCCGGCTGGCTTCCAGCTCGGCGTTCATCCGAAGGAGTTCGCGGTTGTCCGCCCGGCTTTCCGCCAAGGCCTCGCGGGCCTCTTTCTGCCCCGGTTGGCCGAGAGCGGCACGCAGCTGGGCGGCTTCCCGCTCAAGCTGCGTCAGCCGCCTGAGGAGTGCTTCACGGTCGGGGGGCGGGACGGAGGGAGGGGAGGGCTGGGTCATGATAGGGAGTAACCACGCCGCGACCGCCCCGTCACATGGCGGTCGCTATTTCCCCTTCAGCTTCA
>DASPMK010000328.1:0-6097 GCA_035627075.1 Azospirillaceae bacterium | reverse complement strand
CGTCCGCGACGGCCACACCGGCCCGCGGCGGGCCGGCGACATCGGCTTTGCGGTGCTGCGCGGCGGCGACGTGGTCGGCGACCATACCGTGGTTTTCGCCGCCGAAGGCGAGCGCATCGAACTCTCCCACCGCGCCTCGGGCCGTCACATCTTCGCCAAAGGCGCGGTACGCGCCGCCCTGTGGGGGCGCGAGCAACCGCCGGGCCTTTACTCGATGAAGGACGTTCTGGGCGTGAAGTAATACCAACGGCACGAGGCTTTGACTCGTGCCGTTGGTATCGGCCGCAGTTGCGGCCGCGCGCCCACATGGGCGCGAAGCCAAGCGGCCGGATGGCCGCGCCCGGCGACTGAGGGGGCCTTGGATGGGTCAACATCCAAGGCCACTGGTATAATATCCACCCGGACCGGCTTGCGTCACCTTGTCCCTTATTTCACGTTTTGCCGTTGTGGACACTTCCCCTATTTTTAATCACAATTAGGATGAATGGAAATTGTGCGCCGAACCGTGAGCGCACGAGGGGGAACGATGACGCTGCCGGTCCAGGTACGACACCAGGACGGGTTTTATGAGTCGCTGTTCGAGATGGGAATCCCGGCTGGGTTTCTCGACCTGCAGGGTTCCTGCCATCTCGACGCCGAGCGGTTGGCCGCCGAGTTCTTGCGCCGCGGTGGAAACCCGTCCCTTGAGGCCGTGGCGGCGGCCTTGGTTGAACGCTGGTCTTCCCTGTGCCGGGAGGGCGGCGCCCCGCCTTCCGTCGGGGCCGGACAACTGGGCGCCGCGGCGATCCGGGCCGGGCTTGACGAAGGATGGCTGGTCGCCGCCTACAATTTTTTCGCCGACCACGCCATCCGCAGCCTGATCGAACGCCGCCCCTCCGACCCCGCCCTTCTGGCGCGACAGATATCCGCCATCCATGGCCGGGTCGCCCGAGACACCGCGCTGGCTATCGAGGCCCTCCAGGCGGCGGCCGGCTGCTCGACCGATGACCTCGACGGGCTAACCGGCGACCTTCGCTCGACCATGATGGCGGTGGCGACGGAAACCGAGAAGGCCAACGAAGAAGCGAGCCAGGCGGCCGGCTCGGCCGATATGGTGGTGATGAACGTGCGGATGGTCAGCGCCATGGTGGCGCAAATCTCCACCGGCATTCACGATGCCGTCACCAACTCCGACCGCTCCCGCAACGTCGCCGAGGAAGCCCTGAAAGGGGTGGAAACCACCGCCGGCCGGGTAGCGACGCTGGCCGAGATCGGCAACCGGATCGAAAATGTCGTCAAGCTGATCCGTACCATCGCGCACCAGACCAACATGCTGGCGCTGAACGCCACCATCGAGGCGGCACGAGCCGGCGATGCCGGACGTGGCTTCGCGGTGGTGGCGACCGAGGTCAAGCATTTGGCCAAGGAAACAGCGCGGGCGACCGAGGAAATCTCGACCCAAATCCGCCACATCCGCGAGGCGACGGCCCAGGTGGCCGCCTCCATGGCCACGGCCCAGACCAAGGTGCGGGAAGTCCACGATCTCGCGGGCCATGTCGCCGACGCCGTCCACGAACAGGACGACATGACGCGCACGGTCCAGACCTACATCGAGGAGGCGGCGACCAGTGTCGAGGAAATCGGCCTGACGGTTGGCCGGATTGTCGAACAGGTCACCGCCACGGGTGATAAAACCCATACCATTCTGAGTAGACTTGAGGAAATATGCACCTAGCATACCTCCCAGCCGTGCGTGACGGGGCTTTGTCGGCGTGGCGACGGCGATAAGAGGCTCCTCGCACAGCGGACGGGAGAGGTCGGTACCAATAATGACAACCGGGCACGCGCGTGCCTTTGCGAACGAAGGGGGTTGATCGTCATGCCGCTGATGAACTGGAACGATAAGATGAGCGTCGGAGTCCAGCAGTTCGACGACGAGCACAAGAGGCTCGTCGCGATGCTCAACGACCTGTTCGACGCCGTCCAGGCGGGCAAGGGCAAGGACGTGCTGGGCAAGATTCTGGACGGCCTGATCGATTACACCAAGAAGCACTTCGCCAACGAAGAGCAGCATTTCACCAAGTTCGCCTACCCGGATCTGGCGGCGCACAAGAAGGAACACGAGGACCTGGCCAAGCAGGTGCTGGACGTGCAGAAGAAGTATCACGCCGGCAACACCGCCACCTTGTCGATGGAAGTGATGAACTTCCTGAAGAACTGGCTGGTGAAGCACATCCAGGGCACCGACAAGAAGTACGGCCCGTTCCTGAACGCCAAGGGCGTGAAGTAAGCCGCTTCCCCCTCCCCGCAGGGCATGCCCGCGCCGCCGGCCTTGGGGGTCGGCGGCGCATCGGTGCCGTTTCCGGCTGGGGAACGAAATCGCCCGCACGTCACGGCCACCCCCCAGCCGGCTCCCCCCTTCCCCGTTGCGCCGCTTCCCAGGCCAGCATGACGCGCTTGCGGGCGCGACCCCAGCGGTAGTCGCGGATGGCGCCGGACTTCAGGATCACCCGGTGACAGGGGATCACCAGGGAGATTTGGTTGCGCCCCACCGCGTGCCCCACCGCCCGCACCGCCGCCGGCTGGCCGATGGCCGACGCCACGGTCTGGTAGCTGACCAGGCGTCCCGCCGGGATGCGCAGCAGCGCCTCCCACACCTTGATCTGGAAATTGGTGCCGCGTAGCAGCAGGCGCATCGGCGCCTCATCATCCCCGGCGGGGAAGAAGGCGCGCCGGGCGAACGGCATGGTGGCCGAGACGTCCTCCACCAGCGTCGCCAGCGCCCATTCGCGCCGGAACTCGGCAAACGCCGCCGCTTCGTCCTGCGTCACGAAGCTGAGCCAGCACAATCCCCGGTCGGTGACGCCCAACAGCGCCCGGCCGAAGGGCGAGTCGTGGAAGCCCCAGCGGATGACGAGGCTCGTGCCCCGCTCCTTGTACTCCCCCGGAGTCATGGCCTCGCAGGCGATGAACAGGTCGTGCAACCGCGACGGCCCCGATAGCCCGACCTCCAGCGCCGCCTCCAGCAGGCTCACCCGCTCGGCCAGCAGATCCTTGGCGTGCTCCAGCGTCAGGTATTGGGCGAAGCGCTTGGGGCTGATGCCGGCCCAGCGCTTGAACACCCGCTGGAAGTGAAAGGGGCTGAGGCCCGCCGCCTCGGCCAGCTCCTCCAGCGACGGCTGGTCCTGATAGCGGATGACCAGATGATCGATGGCGCGGGCGATGGCCCGGTACTGCGCGGCTTCGGCCGGGTCGGCCAATTCGGGCGCATCAAGCATGGCAGGCTCCCTTCGGCGTGGGCTTGCCCCAGTGTCGCCGGAACGGGCCGCCGCTCCAACCCGGTTCTTGCGCTTACCCCCCCTTCAGCCGATCCAGCGCCCGACCCAGCGCCCGGGCGAAATCGAGCCGTTCCTCGGGGCTGAGGAACGAGCCCACCACCAGCGACCGCCCGTGCGACGACAGGACGACCTGACTGTCGTGCTCCGGTGGGTCGTCCATCCGCACGCGCAACCAGTAGGGCTGGAACGTCCAGGTGCGCGGCGGCCCCTTGAGCCCGATCTTGGCGACGGTCAGCCGCCGGGTGGTCAGGCGCACGGTTTCACAGATGCGGGCGTCCTTGAAGTTACGGCGAAACGCCAGCCACACCAGCAGCACGTCGAGCCCGAAGAATCCGATCACCGGCCATGCCCCCATCAGCACGAAGGCCGCGCCCAGGATCGCGCTGGCCACCCCCAGAAGGGTCATGAACACGGCAAAGCCCTTGCGCCCCAGGCTGCGATGGGGATGCAGGACGGCATCGAACAGAACGGGGTCGGGGCCGGTGGTCATGGTGAAACACCCACCGGGGTTGTGAGGGCGAAAGCGCTGGGATAGCTTGCGTGCATCATTCGCATAGCTGGGGTTTCCCTTGTCCCTGACCGCCACCGAACGCCGTATCGTGCTCCTGATGGGGTTGGTGCAGTTCATCAACATCCTGGACTTCATGATGGTGATGCCGCTGGGCCCGGATTTCGCGGCGGCGCTGGGCATTCCCGCCTCGCACATCGGTTATGTCGGCGGCAGCTACACCGTGGCCGCCGCCGTGTCGGGCCTTATCGCCTCCTTCTTCCTCGACCGCTTCGACCGCCGCGCGGCGCTGGCGGTGTCGCTGGCGGGGTTGGCGGTCGCCACGGCGGCCGGCGGTCTGGCGGTCGATCTGCCGACCCTTCTTCTGGCGCGCATCGCCGCCGGGGCGCTGGGTGGCCCGGCCTATGCCCTATCCATGTCGGTGATCGCCGACAACGTGGCGGTGGAGCGCCGTGGACGGGCGATGGGGCTGGTGATGGGCGCCTTCGCCGCCTCCTCGGTCCTGGGTGTGCCGATCGGCCTGGAACTGGCGCGGCTGGGCGGATGGCGCATGCCCTTTTTCGCGGTGGCGGCGCTGGGCGCCCTCGTCATGCTGGCGGTATTCCAGGTGCTGACGCCGCAGCGCGCGCATCTCGGCGGTAACGCCGTCAGCAGTCTGGAGCGTCTCGTCAGCCTGTTCGGCCGGCGGCGGATGTGGCTGGCCTACGCCCTGGCGGTGCTGATGATGATGCAGGGCTTCATGATCATTCCCAACATCGCCGCCTACGCCCAGTTCAACCTGGATTTCCCGCGCGCCCAGATGGGCCTGCTGTACCTGTTGGGCGGTTCCATCAGCTTTTTCGGCACGCGGGCGGCCGGCAGTCTGGTGGACCGCTTCGGCTCCGCCCCCGTCACCCTGGTGACGACCGTCCTGTTCTGTGCGGTGATCTGGTCGATCTTCGTCGACTACTGGACCGGCCTGCCGCTCCTGGCGCTGTTTCCGCTGTTCATGTTCTTCAGTTCGGCCCGCATGGTCGCCAACAGCGCCATTATCTCCAAGGTGCCCGAACCGCGCGAGCGGGCGGGCTTTTCCTCGATGGTGGGGGCGGTGCATCACTTGGCCTCGGCCATGGGCGCCTTCCTGTCGGCGATGATCCTGGACACCGCCGCCGACGGCAGTCTTCTGCACATGCCCGCCAACGGCATCACCGCCATCGCGCTCGGCGTGCCGATCCCGCTGCTGATGGTCTGGCTGGAACGCGACGTCCGCCGCCGCGCCGCGCCGGTGCGGGTGCCGGAGGAAGCCGTCACTTGAACTGGGCGTATTTGGTCACCTGATCCAGCGTCGCCCGCCAGACCTGACAGCGGCCGGTGTTCTGGTCGTCGAAGAAGTAGACCAGACTTTTGCCCTTCGCCCCGGTCAGGTCGTACAGGTTGCCGCCGGCGGCGAACGCCACGCCGTAGGACCGCTCCGGCGTGGCGGCGTGGAAAAAGCCGTCGACCTGTTGCCGGAACGCCCCGCGCCGACACAGCGCCGACAGGTCGCGGTCGGGATCGGCGTATTCACCAATCGGTCCGGGAAAGCGGTAGACCAGCCGCTGCTCCAGCCGAGGCGGCGGCAGCATGGACGGGTCCGGCGGCGGCAACTCAGCCCCAGGCTGCTCCTTGTAATGCTCGGGGTGGGTGCGGGAGAGCGGCAACTGCTGTTGGGCGAAGGCTGCCCCCGCCCACAGCAACACCGCCACCGCCACCGCCAGTCCGTTACGCCTCGCGAACCACGGGATGAATGTTCCGGCCGCCGGCATCGCCGAGAAGCCGGGCCGCCTTGGCCTCGACAGCCGGATCGCCGTCCACCCGCACCCACAGGATGATGCCGCTGGCTTCCAGAGCCGCCGCGAATTCTTCGGTGTGGGGATGGTCGGTGATGGCATCCAGGTACTCCTTGACCGCCGCCCCGCCGACACCGGCCGCCACCACCGCCGCCAGAGGCGCCATGATCGGGCCGGCGGCGATGGCGATCAGCCCCGCCGTGGTTAGCGGAAAGGCGTATTTCAGCTCGCCCACCATGGCGGTCAGCGCCTCGTCCATCGGCTTGGCCGGGCGGCCGGCGGCGTCCAGCGAGTCGTGGCTGGCCAACACCGACAGGTCGGTGCGGCTGAAGCCGCTCGCCAGCAGGGAGGCGACCGCCGCGTCGAATGCCTCGCGCGTCTCGAAAAGCGCCACCAGTTCGCGCACCGGGGTCGAGCCGCCGGTAGTATCGGAGGAGGTTGCCATCGCCGTGTCCGCCTTCATT
>DASPMK010000327.1:0-4480 GCA_035627075.1 Azospirillaceae bacterium | reverse complement strand
GGCTTAGGCATCGGGCGGCGGATGTCCAGCGGGTTCCAGCGCGTCAACAGGCTGTAAATCTCGAAGCCGAAGGGCAGCTCCAGGATGTCCTTCAGCGTGCGGGTTTCCGCCTGCGGGATGTCGACCGGCTTTTGGTTCTGGTAGATGCAGGCCTTCATGCAGTCGTTGCAGATGCGGTGGCCGGTGGCGGCGCACAACGGGTTGTCCACCGCGATCATGGCGAGCGCCCCGACCGGCACCGCCTGGGTCTTCAGGGCGTGGAACTCGGAGATCTTCTCTTCCAGCGGGCAGCCGGTCAGGGTGACGCCGAAATGGCTCTTGCGCCACGCGTTGGTCTTGCGGTCCTTCAGTCCCTTGGAGCAGCTGTCGCGGCCCTGGTTGTGGCACCAGATGCAATAGTTGGTTTCGTCCAGGGCGCCCTTCAGATCGGTACCCGGATCGGTGAGGTCGAAGCCCTCGCGCTGGCGGCGGTCGTGTTCGGGCAGGCGCATCATGGTGACGCCGCCGATCTCCACCGTCTCGACCGGGACGAGCTTTTCGAAATCCAGCTTGGCGGGCACCTGGAACAGCACGCCGTCGCCGTGCCTGGCGCGGCCCTCCGGCGCGTGCAGCGCCCAGGCGGCGTAGCGCAGGGCCACCGCCAGCTTGTCGGCGTTCTCGTCCTCTTTCCCGGTCCAGTTATTGACGGCGTGGGCGAAGGCCACCTCGTCGAAGTCGGCGCCGATCAGCGCGGTCATCTCGGCGGTCAGCGCCGCTCCGTCGAAGCCGGCGGCTTCCTCGGCCTTGATGCCCTTGGAGGCGCGGCGCTGCACGAACAGCCGCTTGGCGACGTACAGCGGCTCAAGTTTCTGATGGCGGGCGATCAGGGCGTCCAGTTCGGCACGGATGCCGAACAACCCGGCCAGGAAGTCCTCGACATGCGGAGCCAGCGAAATCAGCAGGTCGCTCTCGGCCTTGGGCTCCAGCGCGTCCGGCCGGGATCGCGCTGCCAGCAAGCGATTGGCCAACTCCTGGTCGGCGCCTGCCAGCCGGTCGAGGAAACGGCGGTCAAGCCGCGACAACCCTTCCTGAACGTAAAGGTCATCGAAGGAAATGTCGTAACCGAGAACAGCGTCCGTCATCGTCGTGGTCCAGCTCGCGAAGCTCGTCAAGGAATCGTCGCTAAGACGATCGATAGTTGAATATATCACTCTACCCAAACCGCGACACCCTGCCAGGGGGAAAGTCACGGTAAACAACTCAGGTTTTTGAATACGCCATGGCCGGGCCGACCCGCCCCCCCCCCACGCCGGGCAGGGGGTAGTGGCAAAGCGTCGACACGCGGGTCGAGCCCCGCGCATGACGGCTTCTTAGATTGGGGGCGACGGGCCGATTTCCTACTCCGCCGGCTCCAGTTCCCCGCCGGCCAACTCCTTCAGCCGATCGATGCCGACGCGGTGGCAGAAGTCGCCGAAGCCCTCGCCGCCCTTGCGGTCACGGGCGAAGGCGGCGAACAGCGGTTCCAGCGTCGCGGCCAGATCGGCCTCGGCCACCCGGTCGAACAGCGCGGTGTTCAGCCGGGTGCCGGCCAGATCACCGCCCACCAGCACCTGATAGTGGCCGGGCATCCGGCCGACCAGACCGATGTCGCAGTTGTAGGGCCGGGCGCAGCCGTTGGGGCAGCCGGTGATGCGGATGGCCAGATGCTCGCCCTCCAGCCCGTGGCGTGTCAGCGCCTCGGCGATGCCCTTCAGGATCGGCTTGTGCACCCGCTCCGCCTCGGTCAGCGCCAGCCCGCAGGTGGGCAGGGCCGGGCAGGCCAGCGACCAGCGCTCGATCGGCAGCAGATCCTGGGCGAGCCGCACGCCGAAGCGGCGCAGTTCCGCCTCCACCGCGTCGCGGTCGGCCGGCGCGATATCGGCCAGGATGACGTCCTGGGTCGGCATCAGGATGACGGAGGGGCGGAACGTCTCCACCACCCGGCGCAGCGCGGTGCGCAGCAGCGTCGTGCCGCCCTGGTAGGGCAGGTCGTCGCCGATGCGGCCCGATGGCACCGGCACGCCGAGATACCACTTGCCGTCACCCTGGCGATGCCAGCCCAAGTGATCCTTGACCTTGTAGGCCGGGGTTTTCTTCGGGTCCTTCAGGTCACGGCCCAGATATTCCTCCAGCCGCGCCTTGGCCCACGTCACGCCCTTCTCCTCCACCACGTACTTCAGGCGGGCGTGGCGGCGGTCGGAGCGGTCGCCGTGGTCGCGGTGCAGTTTCACCACCGCCTCGGCCAGCGGCACGAGGTTGTCGCGCTTGACGTAGCAGACCAGCGAGGCCAGACGCGGATAGGTCTTGGCGTTGTTGTGGGTGCGGCCCATGCCGCCGCCGATGGCGACGTTGTAGCCGGTGACCTTGCCGTCCTTGACGATGGCGATCAGGCCGAGGTCGTTGGCCAGCACGTCGGGAGTGTTGTCCTCGGGCAGGGCCATGGCGATCTTGAATTTGCGCGGCAGATAGGTGGCGCCGTACAGCGGCTCCTCCTCCGCGCCCGAATCCGGCAGCTTCTCGCCGTCCAGCCAGATTTCGTGATAGGCGCGGCTCCTGGGCAGCAGATGGCGCGACAGCAGCGCCGCGTCCTCGTAGACTGCGGCATGGATGGCGTCCTTCACCGGGGCGGGCAGGGCCATGACGTTGCGCACCACGTCGCCGCAGGCGGCGATGGTGTTCAAGAGGGCGGCGTTGATCTCCTGGATCAGCGCCTTGACGTCGCCCTTGACCACGCCGTGGAACTGGATGGCCTGCCGGGTGGTGGCGCGCAAGGTGCCGTTGGCCAGCCGACCGGCCAGCCCGTCGAGCACGAGGTACTGTTCAGCCGTAAGCCGCCCGCCCGGAATGCGGGCGCGGATCATCAACTGCCATTCCTTGTCCAGCCCTTGTTTCTTGCGTTCGGTGGCGCTGTCGCGATCATAGCCCTCGTACATGCCGTGGAACTTCAGCAGCGTGCCATCATCGTGCGGGAAGGTCGGGCTGTCGCTGGCCAGCGCCTCGGCCAGGGTGCCGCGCAGGCGGCGGCTGGCTTCCTTGATCCCCTCCACCGCGGACGGCTTGGGCTGGGCGACGGGCTCGGACATGGCAGGGCCTCTAATTCACAGCTTGAATTGATCTGATGTGGCGCCGCAGCATAGCGGTTAATGACATATCTAGATGTGAATTACGGGGCATTCAATCCAAAACAGGATTGTGAAATAAAAATGGAAAAAAAACGGCCGCGAAGGCAGGGTTTGAGGTGGCAGAACCCTGTTCCTCGACGGTGGCGGCGTGGGAGCTGGTTTCCTCCGAACGGGCGCTGACCGTCCCGACCTCCGATACGGCGCGGCCGGCGATGCCCTTCACCCCGCTCCTGGCGGGCAGCCGCACCATGGCCTCCTTGAGGCCCACCAGCGGCGGGACGACCTTGCCCAGCAGCACCCAGGTGGCGAACACCACGGCCAGCGCCATCAGGGTGAGGCTGCCCAGGAGAACGGCGTGAAGGAAAGCGGCGCTGTTCTCGGCATCGGTCACCGCCTGGGCGGTGCGTTGGTCGAGCAGGATAAAGAACTCGTCGATCGGCCCCATAATGTCGGCCTTGTACCTGTGGTACTCGATCGAGTGCATCAGGCGGCCTGTAAATCTGTTTCCCCGGAAGTGTAATGTTTATAATTCGATCACGAATTAAGCGCGCCGCACAAGAACAAAGCATATGTATAAAATGATCGGAAATTTGCGCGGGCCATGGAGAGCGACTCGGAAATCACCGATTGGCTGTCTATCGGCGGTTTGACGCCGCGTGGTCCCACGCCATTTTCTTTGCTGACGATGCCCGCCGCGGATGCCCTGCCGTGACCAGCCTTGCCTTCGACCTGGATCGCCCAGCCCCCCCCTCCGCCCGGGCCGTCGCCGGCTGGCTGCTGCTCTGCGCCGCGCTGGTGTTCGCCATGGCGGTAATCGGCGCCATCACCCGGCTGACAGAGTCCGGCCTGTCCATGGTGGAGTGGAAGCCGCTGATCGGCGTGCTGCCGCCGTTGTCGGAGGCGGAATGGAACCGTGTCTTCGACCTCTACCGCCGGACGCCGGAATACCGGCTTCACAACGCCGGCATGTCGCTGGCGGCGTTCAAGGGCATTTTCTGGTGGGAATGGTTCCATCGGCTGTGGGGCCACCTGATCGGCGCGGCCTTCGCCGGCGGGCTGGCGTGGTTCTGGGCGCAGGGGCGGATCGCACGAGGTTTGCGCCGGCCCCTCCTGGGCCTGTTGGCGTTGGGGGGACTCCAGGGCGTCATCGGCTGGTTCATGGTGATGAGCGGCCTCGTCGACCGGCCCTGGGTCAGCCCTTACCGGCTGGCGTTGCACCTCGGCATGGCGGTGCTGATCTACGCGTTGCTGCTGCGGCTGGCCTTGGGGGTGCTGGAGCCCGTGGCGGCCTCGCCACCGCGTCCGGGTCTTCGCAAGCACGCCGGCGCGGCCCTGGCCCT
>DASPMK010000326.1:0-3970 GCA_035627075.1 Azospirillaceae bacterium | reverse complement strand
GGGCGTGGGCGCCCCTCGAACTGGGGCTTTCCCGGACTCGCGCGGACCCGTGCCGCGATCGGGTGGGCGCTGGCCGGCGGCGCCCTCGACGGCTGGCGGGTCGTGGCGGCATCAACGGCTCTCGCCTTCGTTCTGTCGCTGGCGTTCCTGAGGCTGTGGACGCCGGAATTCACCGCCACCATGGTGGTGGGGCCCACCGCCCGCAACGGCATTGCCGCCATGGGATTGCGGGTGCCGACACCCGGCCAGGAAAGCGCCAGTGCCGTCGTCGAATACGGCGCCGGAGACGAAGGACTGTCCGATTTCGCCCGCTTCCTGCAACTGCTGACCTCGACCGCCGTGGCGGAACGTCTGATGACGGGCGGCGACGTGCCGCAACGCCTTTTTCCCGGCCGCTGGGAGCCGGCTACCGGACAGTGGCGGGCGCCCGGCGGCTTGTCGGGGCTGGCCCGTTTTTTGTTTTTGGCGCTGGTGGGGCGCGAGGACTGGAGCGAGCCGGACCCCGAGCGTCTGGCTCAAGCTCTGCGCCGGGCCGTGGTCGTCGAAGCCGTCGGCACCACTGCCATGCGGCGGATTTCCTTCCGCCATGCCGATCGGGCGTTCGCGATGGACTTGTTGAGCCGGCTTCACGCCGCCGCCGACGCCCAGCTTCGCCAGGAGGCCGCCCGGCGGTCCAAGGCGCAGATCGATTACATCAAGGAGCGGATCGGCAATGTCGGTGTCGCCGAACACCGGCGGGCGCTCGCGACCGTGCTGGGCGATCTTGAGCGCGTGCTGATGATGATCGAGGTCGGCCTGCCGTTCGCCGCCGACCCCATCGAGGCGGCGACCGCCGGCCGGCAGCCGGACTGGCCCAATCCGGCGCTGGTCTTGCCGGCCGGGCTGGCGGCCGGCGCCGGCCTGGGCCTGCTGGCCTTCAGCCTGCGCGCCTCATCCCGGCGCCAGTCGGAGGAGATGACATGATCCCGGTTTCGGTCATCATCTTGACCCGGAACGAGGAAGCCTGCCTGCCGGCCTGTCTGGAGGCGCTGGCGGGTTTCGCCGAGGTGTTCGTGGTGGATAGCGACAGCACCGACGCCACGTCGGATATCGCGCGACGGCATGGTGCCGTGGTCGTGCCCTTCCGGTGGGACGGGCGCTATCCGAAAAAGAAGCAGTGGAGTCTGGAGAATTTGCCGCTCCGCCGCGACTGGGTGCTTTTTATCGATGCCGACGAGGTGGTCACGCCCGCGTTGGCGCGGGAAATCGCCGGGATCATGCGGCGGGGGCCGGAGCGGGCGGGGTACTTCATCGAGGGGAAGTTCGTCTTCCTCGGTCAGCCGTTGCACTTTGGCCACCACAACGCCAAGCTGGCGCTGTTCGACCGGCGGCGCGGTCGCTTCCAACCGGCCCCGGACCTGGATGTCGCCGCCATGTGGGAGGTCGAGGGGCATTACCAGCCCATGCTCGACGGGCCGGCGGGCCGCCTGAAGGCCTTCCTGTGGCACCACGACCGTAAGCCGTTCGCCGCGTGGCTTGATCGTCACAACCGCTATTCGGACTGGGAAGCGGCCCTGCGCGCCGAGGGGCGGATGGAAACGCTGATCTGCCGGGAGCGGGGGCGCCGCCGGATCATGAAGGCATTGGTCGCCCGCCTGCCGTTCCGGCCGCTGGCTGCCTTTGTCCACAGCTATCTATGGTGTCTGGGCTTTCTCGATGGGGCCGCAGGGTTGCATTTCGCGCTGGCCCGCGCCTTTTACTACTGGCAGATCGGGGTCAAGCTGCGCGAGCGCCGGGGCGGCCCGCGCTGACCGCCGCGCTGCCACTCACGCGGATTCCCGCCCTCATGCCTCGTCGGCGGTGTCCCTGCCTTCGCCGCCCAGGGCTTTGACCAGATCGAAGGTCCGCTTGCGCACGGCCGGGTCCTGGATGCGGTAATAGGCGCGGACCAGTTCCAGCGTCTCGCGGCGGGCCATGGATTCGAACTCCTCGGTTTCCGACACCGGTGCGTTGCCGCTGATCGGGTGGCCGTCGGGACCGGGCATGTCGTCGAAGAAGAAGCTCACTGGCACGCCCAACACCTGCGACAGGTTGTAGAGGCGGCTGGCGCTGATACGGTTCGATCCGCGCTCGTATTTCTGAAGCTGCTGGAAGGTGATGCCCACCGCTTCTCCCAATTTTTCCTGGCTCAGGCCCAGGAGCGTGCGGCGCAGGCGCAGCCGGGCGCCGACGTGGATGTCGATGGGGTTCGGACCCTCGCCTCGGCGCGAGATCAGGTGCGGGGGGGCAAGCTTGGTTTTGGTGGCGCTCATGGTTTCCTCAGATTCCCCGGCAGGACTGACGATTGGTTTGGTAAGCTTAGCTTATTAATGGAATTGTATGCAACTTTTTGTCCACCATCTCACTGTGCGATATTTTGAAACCGTCGTCAAAGTTGCCGTCGGATGATGCTGGCCGCGCGATGGGCGGCAAAGCGGCATGGCACCGCGCTCTTTCATAAAGGCTTGGAAACGCTTGACGAATTGACACCGCCGCCCATTGTGCGGCGGTGATCGCCGCCCGTCGGGGCAGTCCCCAGCCTAGAAAGTCGCGCCGGATGCGGGCACTGTCGCGCCGCCCCTCGGCCGCGTGGCGCTGGGACAGGCCGCCGTGAGCGAAAACGCACAGCGGCTCTTTCAGGCGCACAATGGAACGGGCACGCGCCAGAGCCGCCAAAGTATAGGCGTAGTCGGCCCCGATTCGGTAACGGGGGCTGTAGACAAGGTCGCCCACGCAGGCGCGGCGGTAGGCCATGGCCTGATGGTGGGTGAACATGCCGTACCAGGCATGGCGGTGGGAGCGCGCCGGCTTGTACAACCGCCGGCCATCGGCCGTCTCTTCCAAGGCGTCGCCATAAACGAAATCGGCATCGGCGCTGTCCCGCAACGCTTGGGCGATGCCGGCCAGAGTGTCCGGTGTGGCGAATCGATCCCCGGCGTTGAGGAACAAGAGATAGCCGCCACGCGCCATGGCGAGCCCCCGGTTCATGGCGTCGAACGGGCCATGGTCGGGGGCGGAGCGCCACGCGGCGAGTTCGTGGGCGCGTGCCTCCAGAAACTCGCGGCTGCCGTCGGTGGAGGCGCCGTCGATGGCGATCCATTCGAGATCGCGCAGGCTTTGCCCGGCCACGCTGTCGCGTGTCAGCGCCAGCCCGGGGCGGTCGTTGCGCACGACGGTGATGATGGAGAACAGGGGGGCGGAGGCGGCGTGGGTCATCGCGACTGGATCACCGAGATGGAGGCGGCGGTGATGGCCAACTGGCTCAGGATGCCGCCGAGGCTTTTGGACAGTTCGAGAAAGCTGAAGGGCTGCGGGTCGCGCGGCACCACCAGGGTCGAGCCCGGCGGGATCGCCGTCGGGGTGTGATTCCAGAACGACAGCGCCACCGGCTGCGCCGTCCCGTTCGGCAGGAGGACGTAGGCCCGGTCGCGGTCGGCGCTGCGGGTGGGGCCGCCGGCCTCGCGCAGGTAGTCTTCGGCCGACTTGCCCGGCACGAACTGCAATGTCGCCGGCGACAGCACCTCGCCCATCACCATCACCGACAGGGGGCGCTTGGGGATGGTGATGCGGTCGCCGGCCTCCAGCAGGATATCCAGGTCCGGACGCGCCCGGAGCGCGCCGGGGTCGGCCTCGACGGTCACGCGGCCGGGCGGTTCCAGGCCGCGGAACTGCGCCGCCAGTTGCCGCGCCAGCGCCACATCCTCGGCGCGAATCGGATCGCCCTTCTCCAAGAGCAGCGCCACATGCCGCTCCAGTTCGCGGGCCTGCTGTTCGAAAGCCTCGGTTTCCCGGCGCTTGACGCTTTCACGGGTGAAGGCCGCACCTTCGGGATAGGCTTCGGGTGTCAGGCCACCGGCCCGCGCGATCAGGGAGGACAGCTTCTCGCCGCGTAGCACGTCATAGGGGCCGGGGCGCTTGACCTCGCCCAGGATGGTGACCGCGCGGGCCTCGA
>DASPMK010000325.1:0-2031 GCA_035627075.1 Azospirillaceae bacterium | reverse complement strand
CAGCATGCGGGACGGCACCGGCTCTTCGAGCACGGGGTCGTAGAGGCGGTGCAACTCCTGCACGTGCTGACGATGCAGGGCGAGCAGCGCCTTGGCCTCGGCGTCGGTTTCGACCGCAGCCTCGAAGTCCCGCCGCTCCTGGTCGTCGAGGGCGCCGTCAAGATAGGCGTTTATGTGGCTCATCGTCACACGCTTCATGTCGTTTTGATCCCGGAACGCCGCCAGGAGTTCGCCCGGAGACGGGTACGGCCCATGACACGTCCGGCATTGTAATCCAGGATGGGGTGTTCGGGGTGGAATTCTACCCCTTCTTTGGTGGTGTTCTCGTCTGCCATCCTTTGCAGCACCGTTCGCCCTCGGCTGCCTTCCTGCTCGTCATGTCTTCCCCCGAAGCCATCGCGCTTGTGTCATACAACCGCAGTAACAGTGGCTTGCGGTGCTTGTTCCAAGCCCCTTCCGCTTTGGAACGCGGGCCGTCGCGATCGTGTTGTCCGGTTGTAGAACGGACACACCCAGTCGAGAGGATGCCAGCATGGCACAGCAGGAAGCGCGCCAGCCGCCGCAGCACCAGAACACCCAGCCCGGCCACCAGGACGAGATGACGCCGCAGCCGTCGACGGATCGGCCGGAGTACCGCGGCAGCGGCAAGCTGCGCGACAAAGTGGCGCTGATCACCGGCGGCGACAGCGGCATCGGCCGGGCGGTGGCGGTGCTGTTCGCGCGCGAGGGCGCCAAGGTCGGCATCGTCTACCTGAACGAGGACGAGGACGCCGAGGAGACGCGCCGGCTGGTTGGCCAGGAGGGGCAGCCCTGCACCGTGCTGCGCGGCGACCTGGGCGACGAGGCCATGTGCCGCCGCGCCATCGAGCGCATGGTGGAGGAGCACGGGCGCATCGACATCCTGGTCAACAACGCCGCCGAGCAGCACCCGCAGACGAAGCTGGAGGACATCTCGGCCGAGCAGCTGGAGCGCACCTTCCGCACCAACATCTTCGCCTATTTCTACATGGCGCAGGCCGCACTGCCGCACATGAAGGAGGGTTCGGCCATCATCAACACCACGTCGGTGACCGCCTACAAGGGCAACCCGATGCTGATCGACTACGCCTCCACCAAGGGGGCGATCGTCGCCTTTACGCGCTCGCTGGCGCTGGCGGTGGCCAACCGCGGCATCCGGGTGAATGGCGTGGCGCCGGGCCCGATCTGGACGCCGTTGATCCCCTCCACCTTCCCCGAGGACAAGGTCGAAACGTTCGGCGCCGACGTGCCGATGAAGCGCCCCGGCCAGCCGGACGAGGTGGCGCCGTGCTACGTGTTCCTGGCGTCGGCCGATTCCAGCTACATGTCGGGGCAGGTGCTGCACCCGAACGGCGGATCGGTGGTGAACGGGTAGGCGCGCCGGATGTCGGGCCGCGCTGGCGTTTGGCCCAACCTACACTTGGCCCAACCTACATGGTAGGTTGGGCCAACCGAAGGGCGGCCCAACACCGTTCGGCTGCTATTTGTTGTGCCCGCTGATCTCGGCGTGCAGCGGCTTGGTCTCCTCGAACAGGCGCTGCTGCTCTGGCGTGGCCTCGTGCTGGTGCTTCGACTTCCATTCGGAATAGGGCATGCCGTAGACGGCGACGCGCGCCTCGTCGTCGGTCATGGCGACGCCGCGCTCCTTGGCGGCGGCGAGGTACCACTTCGACAGGCAGTTGCGGCAGAAGCCGGCAAGGTTCATCAGGTCGATGTTCTGCACGTCGGTGCGCTTGCGCAGATGCTCGACCAGACCGCGGAAGGCGGCCGCCTCCAGCTCGATGCGGGTGCGTTCGTCCATGGTTTCCTCCAGAATTCGGGGCGGCCCGATTGGGGCGGCATGGTGCCAAAGCGGGGCGGGGGGAATCAACCCGGACGCCCCAGGGTTACGAAGCGGCCGTGCACATGGAATTGTTTGGACGCGGCCCCGGCGGAAATCGCCTCGGCCACCGCCGCCACGTCGCGCACGACGAACCCCGACAGCGTGTCGATGCCGTAGTCGAACAGGCGCGG
>DASPMK010000324.1:0-4244 GCA_035627075.1 Azospirillaceae bacterium | reverse complement strand
TGGACGACACGTTGGGCAGATCGACGACGGAATCGATCACCGAGAAGCGGACCTCGGGATGCTCGCGGGCCACCTTCTCGACCGAGGAGCGGAAGGCGAAACCGACGGTGACGACGAAATTGGCGCCGCTCTTGATCAGGTCGCGCAAGCCCTGGACGTGTGCCTCCTCGCTGGTGCCGACCACCCGCTCCTTGAAGGCGGTGCCGGTTTCGCTCTCGAAGCGCTTGAAGCCGTTGAAGACGGCCTCGTTGAACGACTTGTCCAGTTTGTCGCCGTCGAAGATGGCACCCGGCACCAGCGGTTCGGCGGCGCCGGCCGGGGCGGAGGCCAGGGCGGCCAGAAGGAGGAGCATGACGCGGCGCATGGTTCGATCTCTTTTCCCACTCTGTCGTGCGTTTTTTTGGTTCGCTGGAACTCAGCGCCCGGTTCGCCACGGCGGCTGGCCGTTGGTCCAGGCGTTGCACCGGCCGTCCTTCGTGTAGTCCTGGACAGTCAGGGTGCCGGTGATGATCGCCTCCTTGGCTTCGTCCAGGGCGTCCAGCATGGCGTCGCTGATCATGGGCGCGTTGTGACGGTCGTGCGCCCAGCCGATGCCGTCGTCGGCCAGCCCCAGCACCTCCACGCCGGGCTTCCAGGAACCGGCGTAGGCGCTTTTCAGGGCGCGGTAGGTGGCGATATCGATGCGCTTGATCATCGAGGTCAGCACGGTGCCGGGGTGGACGTCGTTCTGGTTGGTGTCCACGCCGATGGCGAAACGCTTGCGCTCGCGGGTTGCGTTCATGACGCCGAGGCCGGTGCGGCCAGCGGCGGCGAAGATCACGTCCACCCCCTGGTCAAGCTGCTCTTCGGCCTGACGGTGGCCGGCGGCTGGGTCGTTGAAGGCGGCGCTGGTATCGCCGGTGACCGATAAGGTGGCAACGACGTCGGGGCGGGCGTGGTGAACCCCTTGGATATAGCCACAGGCAATTCGTCGGATCACCGGCACGTCCATGCCGCCGATGTAGCCAACCTTGCCGGCGCGGGACTCCAATGCCGCCAACATGCCGACCAGAAAGGCGCCTTCGTGTTCGCGGAAGACGATGGCGTGGACGTTGGGGCGGTCGACCGCGGCATCCAGCACGATGAAGCGGACCTCGGGATGGCGGTCGGCCAGAGCGGCGATAATGGGCGCGTCGTGCGAGCCGCTGACCAGCAGATTGGCTCCCCCGGCGATCAACTGCTTCAGCCCCTCGGGCACGCTTTGGGGGCTGGCCGTCTCGTTGACCGGCATTTCCTCCACGGAGACGCCGGTTTCCCGGCTGAACCGCTCTACCCCGCGGGCGATGGAGGTGTTGAACGAGCCATCATCCTTGCCGGCCTGATCGAACACCACGCCGGGGCGCCAATCGGCGCTTTGCGATGGTGTCGCGCACAACCAGACGGCGGCCAGAACCAGGGCCGCCATGCCGATGATCCGCCGCTCGCGAGTATATGCCGACAAGGACTGCATCCGCCGAAGATATGATAAGGCGCCCGCAACCCGGCCGGGTAGCGGTGCGGCCGATTATGCATTGTCCTATATCATTTCGTTACTAAGAAATGATGAATGCACAAGCATGCGTGAGGGCGCAAGCCTTGAGGGTTGAATCGGACCCCGTTGTGAGGGCCGCCGGGACCAGATCAGTCCAAAGATTACGAGGAATTGCCGAAGTCTCCGAGGGCCTGGCCACCCTGGCTGCATTCGTATCGCGCGACACCGCCTCGCTCACCCAAACCGCAGGAGGTTATCCCCACCCGACTTTTGAAACGGGCTGTCCAGGAAGGTCGCTTCTCCAGGCGATGGACACCGGGACGCGGTGTCTGTGCTTGCGCCAAACCGACGTCGAAGCCTGGGCATCGCAGTCCATCCACTGATATAAGTAGGGAAGGTGGCGTTGCCGCCTCCCCAAATTTTGCGAGTCGCTTCCCAAATGCTTCCCACATCGCACACCGGATCGCGGAAACCCCTGAAAATCAGCCAAAGAGGCCAGATCAATCCCTTCTTCGTAATGGAGGTGATGCGCGCCGCCTTCGAGCGGGAGCGGGCTGGGGGGGACGTTCTGCACCTGGAGGTGGGCCAGCCTTCGACCGGAGCGCCGAAAGCGGTGTTGGAGGCGGCCAAGGCGGCGCTGGACGGCGACCGCCTCGGCTATACCGACGCGCTCGGCATTGCGTCGTTGCGCGAGGCGATTGCCCGTTGGTATCGCGACCGCCATGGCGTATCCGTTCCGGTCGAGCGGATCGTCGTTACCACCGGCTCGTCGGGCGCGTTCCTGCTGTCCTTCCTGGCGGCGTTCGAACCCGGTGACCGGGTAGCGATGGCTGCGCCGGGCTATCCCGCCTACCGCAACATCCTGACGGCGCTGGGCGTGGTGCCGGTGGAGATAGTCTGCGGCCCCGACACCCGCTTCCACCCGACTCCGGCCCTGCTCGACACTCTACCCGAGCCGGTGGACGGCTTGATCGTCGCCAGCCCGTCCAACCCCACCGGCACCATGCTCGGGGCGGCGGAGTTGACGGCGTTGGCCGACTGGTGCCGGGCGCGGCGGGTACGTTTCGTGTCGGACGAAATCTATCACGGCATCGGCTACGGCATGCCGGCGGTGTCGGCCGCCGGCCTGTCGGACGAGGCGTTCGCCGTCAACAGTTTCTCCAAGTACTTCTCCATGACCGGCTGGCGGCTGGGTTGGATGGTGGTGCCGGCGGACCTGCTGCGCTCGGTGGAGTGTCTGGCGCAGAACCTGTTCATCTCGCCGCCCAGCCTGTCGCAGATGGCGGCGGTGAAAGCCTTCGACAGCGTCGATGAACTGGATGGCCATGTCGCCCGCTACGCCCGAAACCGGGCGCTGCTGCTGGAGGAATTGCCCAAGGCCGGTTTCACCAGGCTGGCCCCGTCGGATGGCGCGTTCTATCTGTACGCGGACATTGGTGACCTGACCAGCGACAGCGAAGGTTTCTGCAAGCGTATGTTGGCGGAAACCGGGGTGGCGGCCACGCCCGGCATCGATTTCGACCCAGCCCGGGGGCATCGCTTCATGCGCTTTTCCTTCGCCGGGACGACCGAAACCATGGCGGAGGCGGCGAGACGGCTGAAGAACTGGCGGAAATAGGCGCCGGAAAAAGAAAAAGCCCCCCTTCCCACAGGAAGGGGGGCTTTTTTTGTCGGCGTCGGCCTTACTGGACCAAACGGTTCCACCAGCCGCGCTTCGGCTTTTCCGACGACTCGGTGGCCTCCACCGGCGGATTTTCCCCGGCCAGCGGGGCGGCCGGCTGTTCCGCTTCGGCGGCGGGGGCGTCGGCCGGCGTTGGCTGGGCCGGGATCGGTTCGGCCGGCTTCTCCTCCGGCGCGGCCTCGGCCGCCGGCTCGGCGGTCACCTCGGCGGGGGCGGCCTCGGCGGCCGGCTCGTCGGTCTTCTTCTTGCGCGGCGCGCGGGTCCGCTTCGGCTTGGCCGGCTTCTCCTCCGGCGCGGCCTCGGCCGCCGGTTCGGCGGTCACCTCGGCGGGGGCGGCCTCGGCGGCCGGCTCGTCGGTCTTCTTCTTGCGCGGCGCGCGGGTCCGCTTCGGCTTGGCCGGCTTCTTCTCCGGCGCGGCCTCGGCCGCCGGCTCGGCGGGGGCGGCGGACACGGTGTCCACCGGGACCGTTTCGGCGGCGATGGCCGGTTCGGGAGCGGCCGGCTCGGGCACGGCGTCGCCCAGAATCAGATCCAGATCCTCGGCAGCCAGCAGCGGCACGGGGGGCGCCATCGGCGCGGCGGGCCCGGCCGGCGGCGGTTCGACCAGGGCCGGGGACTCGATCGAGGTTGGCTCGGTCATGGCGTCGCCGCTGTCGTCCCCTTCGCCGCCCTCTTCACCCTCGGTGCCGTTCTCGCCGTTCACCCGGCCACGCGACCGGCGGCGACCACCACGCTTGCCGCGCCGCCGCTTCTTGCGCTGCGAGTCGCCGTTGGCGTCCGCCTGATCGGCATCGGCGTCGGCGTCGGCGTCGGCGTCAGCCTCCTCGTTCTCGTCGCCTTCGCCTTCCTCACCCTCGCCGATGTCTTCCTCGGCATGGGCTTCGACCAGGGCCTCACCGGCGGCAACGGCCTCAAGGTGCGTTTCGGCACCACTTTCCTCGCCACCGCGACCACGCCGACGCCGGCGGGAGCGGCGACGGCGACGGCCACCCCGCTCGTCCTCGGAGCCATCGCCACTCTCGCCACTCTCGGTGGCCTCGGCCTCGGCGGTAG
>DASPMK010000323.1:0-2238 GCA_035627075.1 Azospirillaceae bacterium | reverse complement strand
GCCCTTGTCCTGGCTGAAGGGCCTCTATTTGCGGCAGAAGCGGAACCTGCTGATCGTCCTTCTGATCCTGATGCTGGCGTTCACCTACTTCATGCCGTCGATCGTGATCGTTATCCCGGCCGGTCACGGCGGTGTCATGTGGAAGCGCTTCTTCGGCGGCACGCAGTTGGAGCCGGCGTATTCGGAAGGGCTGCATCTCATCTTCCCGTGGGACCGGCTGGAGGTCTACGACCTCCGCCTGAAAGAGGATACCCGCTCCTACGACGCCATCGCCAATGACGGACTGCCGGTGAAGACGGAGATCACCGTCCGCTATCGCATCCTGCCCAAGACGCTGGCCTACCTTCACCAGTCCGTTGGTTCCGATTACCTGAACGTGCTGCTGGTGCCGGAGGTCGGCTCGGTGATCCGCGAAGTGATCTCGCGCTACAAAGCCGACGAACTCTACGCCCAGCGCCGCCAGCGCATCCAGGAGGAGACGTTCGACCAACTGGCTGATTCCCTGATGTTCAAGGGCGTGGTGGGCGCCGCCGCCCTGCCGAACGTGAAGAAGGGGGAGCCCATCGGCTACATCCTGTTCCAGGACGTGCTGATCCGCGACGTCATTTTGCCACCGGCTCTGGTGTCCTCCATCGAAAGCAAGGTCCAGCAGGACCAGTTGGCGCAGGAATACGAATTCCGCCTGCAACGCGAGGCGTTCGAGAGCCAACGCAAACAGATCGAGGCCCAGGGTATCCGCTCGTTTCAGGACACGGTCCAGGCCGGTTTGACCGAGAATTACCTGAAATGGCGCGGCATCGAGGCCACTTTGGATCTCGCCACCTCCACCAACGCCAAGGTCGTGGTGGTCGGCGGCGGGCAGTCCGGCCTGCCGTTGATCCTCAATGTCGGTGACGCCCCCCCGGACGCGCCCGGTCGGGCGAAGGCGGCGGTTTCGGCAGTCCCGCTCACCGCGCAGAACCGGGCACCGACGCACGACGCACCCCATGAATCGCCGCCGTCGGCGGCTCCCGGCCGAGGCGACCAGTCCTTGCCGCCCGCCGGTGAGTCCCCCGATCCGGTGCCCCAGTCCGCGCCGCCCCCCAAGGAAGACACCACGAAACCCGAGGCGCCTAAGGAACCTGCCGCCAAGCCGAAGCGATAATTGGCCGCGGAACCGCGTCAGGCGGCCTCGGCCCGCTCTTCTTTCACCACCCGGTCTTGAACGAAAGCCCCGGCGCAACGCAACACAGCGTCGGCGGCGTCGAGGAAGCGGCTCATCTGCACGAAGGAGTGGGGCACGCCGGGATAGACCGCCAGTTGGTGGGGCACATCGGCTTCGTTCAGCGCAACGGCCAGCCGCAGCGTGTCGTCGAGCAGGCAGTCGAGCCCCGCTCCCACCAGGAGCAGGGGCGGCAGATCGGACAGATCGGCATGCAACGGCGCGGCCAGCGGATCGCTTCGGTCGGCGGTCTCGCGCAAATACTGATCCCAGAAGAAGCGCATACGCCCGGTGGTCAGGCCGAACGCCCCGCCGCCGAAGCGGCGGTGGGACTCGGTATCGAAATCCACGGCGTACATGCCGTAGAACAAAAGTCCCGCCTTGGCCTGATCGCGTCCGACGTTGCGCAGAGCCAGGAGCGTGGCGAGCGCCAGATTGGCCCCGGCCGAATCCCCCGCCAGCACCAGCCGCCCGACATCCAGGCCAAGAGCGTCTCCCTCCGCCGCCAGCCAGTCCACCACCGCCAGCGCCTCGTTCAGCTGGGTGGGATAGCGCGCTTCGGGTGCCAGGGAGTAATCGACGCCGACCACCACCGCCCCGCTGTACAGCGCCAACTGGCGCATCAGCCGGTCGTGGGTGTCGAGGTTGTTGAGCACGTAGCCGCCACCATGAAAATAGAGCACCACCGGCGCTCGCGGTCGCTCATCGGGCCAGTAAAGCCGCACACCGACCGCGCCCGCCGGGCCGGCGACCGTGCGTTCGGCGATGCGGGCCACCGGCGGCGGCATCTCGTTCCATAGGGCGTGAAAGGACAAGGCTGCCTGCCGCGCCAGCGCCAGGGATTGGGTTTCCGGGTCCGCGGGCGACACGCCGCGCGCCGCCAGCAGGCGGCGTAGCGCGGCGTATTGCGGGTTCATCAGACGGGCGGGGTCCTGGATCGAAATCATCGGCAACCTCCCTTGTCCTGATATCTATTGAGCGTGGCAATCGGACTCTTTGAAAAAAGGCCGCCCGGTTCCGGTTATGGCCGGGCGGCT
>DASPMK010000322.1:0-6010 GCA_035627075.1 Azospirillaceae bacterium | reverse complement strand
TGGTGGCCGGCTTTGCCCGTCAATCGGGGGGCCGTGTCCACCTGGAGAGCCGTCCGGGACGCGGCACCGTCGTCCGCCTCTTCTTCCCCCGCCTGTCGCCCTGACCCGAGAGGGATGACGTGACCAACCGGCCTTCTCTCCTGGTTATCGACGATCACGCCGAAACCGGCGCCTTCATCCGTCAGGTCGCCGAACCGATGGGCTATGACGTGACTGTCGTCACGTCGCCGGAGAAGTGGCTCACCGTCTACGAACGGCTGCGGCCCGACACCATCATCCTCGACATCGTGATGCCGGGGGTGGACGGCATCGAGGTGTTGCGGGGGTTGGCGGCGTCGCGCTCGACGGCACGCATTCTGCTGATCACCGGCTACAAAGAGGATTACCTGGATTTCGCCGATCAGTTGGCCGACGCCTTCGGCCTGCCGCCGGTGGCGGCTCTGCCCAAGCCGATCCGAGTGGACCAGCTTCGCAGTTTTCTCAGAGGTGAGTAGCCGCGCGGCAAAAGAATGGCCGCCTTTTCGCCCTTGCGATGGCTGGTAGGCCAAACAATTCTACGGGGACAGGGCGGCGGCCGCCGTCCTGATTTCCCACCTGACATCCACAGTCATGGCCGCCCAAGATCTCGATCGGACCGCCCCGCGTCCCTTCCCCGACATCACGTCCTCGCTGTCGCCCGAAGTGGGGCAACTCCCGGCCGGCATGGCCCCGTCCATGGTCGAGCGGGTGGCGCTGCGGATCGAATCCGACATTGCCGATGGCGCCCTGCTGCCGGGCACGCGGCTGATCGAGACGTTGATCGCCGAACGTCTCGGCGTCAGCCGCATCCCGGTGCGCGAGGCGCTCAAGAGCCTGGAGGCGCGCGGGCTGGTGATCAATCGCGGCCGGCGCGGCACTTATGTGGCGCGGCCGCTCGCCGATGAACTGGAGCAACTCGTGGTGATGCGCGCCACCCTGGAGGGGCTGGCCGGACGCATCCTGGCGACCGAAGGGAGCGAGGACGATTTCGCCGGACTGGACCGGCTTAACGAGGCCATGCGGGCAACCATCGGCGCCGGCGACCCCAAGGCTTGCCTGGATGCCCATTGGGCGTTTCACGAAGCCGTCTGCGCCCTGTCGGGCAACCGGTTCCTGGTGGCGTCGTGGCTGTCGATGCGCACGTTGATCCGCATGGCCTTCCAGACCCAACCCATCTTCGGCGGCGATCTGGTTCGGGAAACCGCGAGCCACGACCGCCTGATGACGCTGGTCCGGTCGCGTCAGGCGGCGGCGGTGGAAGCCAACCTGCGCAACGGCATTCTGAGGAGCGGATTCAAGGCGCTCGGCCGACCCGTCCCGGCCGCCTTGGCGCCGCTGCTGACCGAGGAACCCGTCGACGGTTAAGCCTCGACCGGCTCCCCCCCGACCCGGCGCTCGCGGTACCAGATGCAGAGGCCGCTGGCGATGATGATGGCCGCGCCCACCAAGGTCCACAGGTCGGGTAGCGCGCCGAACACCACGAAACCCGCCAGGGTAGCCCACACGATCTGGCTGTAGTTGAACGGCGCCAGCAGCGATGCCGGTGCCACCGCGAAGGCGTGGATCAGCAGGTACTGGGCCAGCGCCGACAACGCCCCCTGCCCGGCCAGCAACACCCACCCCGAAAGGTCCGGCGGGGTCCAGAAGAACGGCACCACCAGCGAAAGCGCCGCCAGTCCCGTCCACGCGGTGTGGATCAGGGTGGTCAGCGGCGCGTCGTCAGTGCGGATCTTGCGGCTGGCGATCAGCGCCACCGTCCAGCCCACCGCCGCCGCGACGGGGAACAGGGCCGCCGGGTTGAAGGCCGCCGTGCCCGGCCGCACCACCACCAGCACGCCGCCGAATCCGACCAGCACCGCCAGCCAGCGTTTCCACCCCACCGCCTCGCCCAAAAACAGCACCGACGCCGCCGTCACGAACAGAGGCGAGATGAAGCCGATGGCCGATGCCTCGGCGATGGGCAGCGCTTCCAGGCCCAGGATGAACAGCAGCGACGAGGCCATCATCCCCAGCCCTCGCATCACCTGCAACCGGGGATGCGCCGTCCGCAAGCGGAGCCACCCGCCCCGCCCCGCCAGCAACGGCAGCATGAACAGGGTGTGGAACAGATAGCGCCCCCACGTCACCTCAAGGGAGTGGTAGTCCTCCGTCAAAAGCTTCGACACGGTGTCCTGGCTGGTGAAAACAACCATGGCCAGCAGCATCAGGAGGATGCCTTTGATGGGATCGTCACGGCGGAATGCGGGCGGTGGACTGGAAGCGGAACGGCTGGACACGAGAACGGGAACTCAGGACTGGTCCGACCCACCACGGCCCGGACAATGATACCATCATAGCGAAGCAAGCATCGAGAGGCCACGACTCAAACGCGCATGGGTGAGCCGCTTCCCCGCCATCAAACCTTTCAAATTTAGATGCTAAAGAAGGCCAAATTTTATTAAATGCCCGTACGCACCGCCGACGCCGATGGTGCAGCGCAGCATTAATGCCGGGAATAGGAGATAAAATTGAATTGAGTTGTGCAGGCTCATTTCATACACTCAGAGATTATAGTACTCTTTACGAGAAATCTTCGAGAGCGGCCGACGTCAATTCCCTTTCCGGTTGAACGATCCATTCCTCTTCCGACTGGCCATCAGCCCCCCCGCGGTGACAAGCATCGGCTTACAACCATGAACGCATCGCCCACCACCAACCAACGAGCCATCTCCCTGAAACGCTGGGTTACGGCGTTCAGTACGGTTTTCGTCCTGGTGGTGAACGCGCTCATCGTGCTGATGCTGTGGGAGGAGCGGCAGCAGAAGATCCAGGAGTCGGTGATCGTGGCGGAAAGCCTCGCCCGGACACTGGAGGAACACACGGTCCGCACCATCTACAGCGTCGACCAGTTGTTCCAGGACATGTCCTACGTGCTGGCGTTGCGGGCCGAAACCACCGTCCGCGGCGCGCCCGAAATCCACGCCTACCTGCGCTACCGCAAACAGGGACTGCCGCAGGTGGCCGGGATCGTGGTGCTCAACCATGAGGGCATGATCCAGCACCAGACCACGCAAGGCCCCCTGTCCGACATTTCCTTCCTCGACCGGACCTATTTCGCCGCCCAGCGCGACAGCCGCACCACCGGCCTGCACATCGACGCCCCCGTCGACGACCGCGGCGATTCCGGTAACCGCGTGATCCCCATGAGCCGGCGGCTGGAGCGCGCCGACGGCACCTTTGCCGGGGCGGCGGTGACCTTGTTGAACGCCGCCTATTTCGAGGCTTTCTACCGCTCCGCGCCAATCATGCCCGGCACCTCGGTGGTGCTGGCGCGCGACGACGGCCAGCTGCTCATCCGCGCGCCGGCGGAGTCGCTGTTCGGCGGGACCTCGCTGGTCGATACGCCGCTGTTCAAGACCTTCCTGCCCGCCAGCCCGGGGGGCACGAAACGGCTGATCGCCGCCAACGGCAAGGACTACATCCTGAGCTACCGCCGGGTGGCGGGCTATCCCCTGGTCCAGGCGGTATTCGTGCCGATGGACGATGTGCTGGCGCCCTGGCGACGCGACATCGCGCGGCTGGGCACGCTGGCCATCGCCATCACCCTGGTGGTGCTGGCGCTCAACAGCGTGCTGGTGACCCGCATCGAACGCGAAGCCCATGTCCAGCGCGAGTTGGCGGCGGCCTCGGCGCGCATTGCCGGCATCCTCGCTTCCATGGTCGATGCCGTCATCACCATCGACGACCAGGGCATCATCGAAACCTTCAACCGCGCCGCCGAACAGCTGTTCGGCCACATCGCCGACGAGGTGGTGGGTAGCAACATCAGCATTTTGATGCCCGAGCCTTTCCGTGGCGAGCACGACCGCTACATTGCCGACTACCAGCGTACCGGCAAGGCCTCGGTGATCGGGCGGGGGCGCGAGGTGGCCGCCGTGCGCAAGGACGGCACTACGTTCCCAGCCTTCCTGTCGGTCAGCCGCATGCGCATCGCCGCCAGCGACGACCTGCCCGGCCGCCGCCAGGGCGTCGGCGACCGCGAGGTGTTCGTGGGTGTCCTGCGCGACATCACCAACTGGAAGGAAGCCGAGGCCGAACTGATCGCCTCCAAAAGCCAGGCCGAAATCGCCAACCGCGCCAAATCGGAATTCCTGGCCAACATGAGCCATGAACTGCGCACGCCCTTGAACGCCATCATCGGTTTCTCCGAGCTGCTCGACAGCGAGTTCTTCGGCCAGCTCAACGAGCGTCAGAAGGCATGCGCCAGGGACATCCACGATTCCGGCCAGCACCTCCTGGACGTGATCAACGCCGTGCTCGACATGTCCAAGATCGAGGCTGGCCGCTACGAGCTGGTCGAGGAAACCATGGCCGTGGAGGAGGTCGCGGACATGTGCATAACCATGGTCAAGGAGCAGGCCGCCGCCGGCGGGGTGACGCTGGTCGAAAAGATCGCCCCCGACCTGCCGTGGATCTACGCCGACAAGCGGGCGTTGCGGCAGACGCTCCTGAACCTCATGTCCAATGCCGTCAAGTTCACCGGCAACGGCGGATCGGTGACGATGGCCGCCGTGATCGAAAAGAACGGCGGCATGGCGATCTCCATCACCGACACCGGCATCGGCATCGCTCGCGACCTGATCGGCCGCATTTTCGAGCCGTTCCGTCAGGCCGACTCCACCACCACCCGCAAGTTCGAAGGCACCGGCCTGGGCCTGTCCATCGCCAAGAACTTCATCGAACTCCACGGCGGCACGATCTCCGTGGAAAGCGAGGTGGGGGTGGGCACCACCATCACCACCCACCTGCCCGCCTCGCGCGTGCTCGGCCCGTCGGGCGTCGTACCCGAAAGCGTTGAAGAGCCGGTGGCGTAAGCGGCACCAAAGCGCGGGCTTGACCCGCGTGCCCGCGCCGCTGAACGAAGGCCTGTCGGCCCCGACCCGACCCATGCACAGGCGGAGGCCGGGGTTTTATACCAAGTTCAGAAAGTTCTCCCTTCTGAACTTGGTATAGGGCCACGGGCGCGCAGGGCGTTTGAGGGTTCGGAAAGTTCTGATCGCCGGTCAGAACTTTCCGAAACTGGTACTACCGGGTTGCAGGCCCGCCCGTCACAGCAGGCTGACGAAGGCGTTGGTGATGGGATAGCGGCGGTCGCGACCGAAGGCGCGGGCGGTGATCTTGACGCCCGGCGGTGCCTGCCGGCGCTTGTATTCGGCACGGTCCAGCATCCGCCACACCCGGTTCACGGTGGCCGGGTCATGGCCGCGCTCGACGATCTCGGCGATGCCCAGTTCCCGCTCCACCAGACATTCCAGGATGTCGTCCAGCACGTCGTAGGGCGGCAGAGTGTCCTGGTCGGTCTGGTTGGGCTTCAACTCCGCCGATGGCGGCTTGGTGATGATGCGTTCCGGAATCACCCGGCCGGCGGGTCCTCGCGCGTCGTCCGGCAGAGTGTCGTTGCGCCAGCGGGACAGGGCGAAGACCGTCGTCTTGTAGACGTCCTTCAGCACCGAATAACCGCCGCACATGTCGCCGTACAGCGTGGCATAGCCCACCGACATCTCGGACTTGTTGCCGGTGGACAGGACCATGCCGCCGAACTTGTTCGACAGCGCCATCAGCGTCATCCCGCGCGAGCGCGACTGGATGTTCTCCTCGGTGATGTCGGGGTCGCACCCGGCCATCGCCGGGGCCAGCATCCGCTGGAACGCTTCCATGGCCGGGCCGATGGAGATGGTGTCGTACTTGCAGCCCAGCAGTTCCGCCGCTTCCGCCGCGTCGTCCAGGCTCTCCTGCGAGGTATAGGGTGACGGCATCATCACGCAATGCACCCGCTCCGCCCCCAGCGCGTCCACCGCCACGGCGGCGGAAATCGCGCTGTCGATACCGCCCGACAAACCCAGGATGATGCCGGGGAAGCGGTTCTTGTTGACGTAGTCGCGCAAGCCCAACGTCATGGCGCGGTAGATCGCCTCCAGCCCTTCGGCCGGCTTGTGGATCTCGGCTTGCGAGC
>DASPMK010000321.1:0-4784 GCA_035627075.1 Azospirillaceae bacterium | reverse complement strand
GGCGTCGCGCATGTGAACGCGTCGTTCAACAACACCATGATCACCATTACCGATGCCCAGGGCAATGCTATTGCTTGGTCGTCATCGGGGACCATGGGCTTCAAGGGGTCTCGTAAGTCGACTCCATACGCTGCCCAGGTGGCTGCTGAGGATGCCGGGCGCAAGGCGCAAGAGCATGGCATGAAGACGCTTGAGGTTGAGGTGAAGGGGCCGGGGTCGGGCCGCGAGTCCGCGTTGCGTGCTTTGCAGTCGATCGGCTTCACCATCACCTCGATCCGTGACGTGACGCCGATCCCGCACAACGGTGTGCGCCCGCCGAAAAAGCGCCGCGTCTGATCCGGTTGTTGCGTTCACGACCTACTGTGGCTCCCCGTTCCGGGAACGGCGTCCATCGCCATCTGGACGCCTTGAATAGGAACGGACATCGATTAGGATGACGACCGGCGCTGTAACCCTCCTTAAAAAGGGGAGGGTGACGGCGTTTGTGGCGTAGGAGGTTGGTGGGCGGTCAAAACCTGATGGCAAGAGGTGTTTCTCGTGATTCAGAAGAACTGGCAGGAACTCATCAAGCCGAACAAGCTCGATGTTCAGCCGGGCAATGACCCGACCCGCGTTGCGACCGTCGTGGCGGAACCGCTGGAGCGGGGCTTTGGGCTCACGCTTGGCAACGCGTTGCGTCGTGTGCTGCTGTCATCGCTGCAAGGTGCCGCCGTCACGTCGATCCATGTCGATGGTGTGCTCCATGAGTTCTCCTCGATTCCGGGTGTTCGCGAGGATGTCACCGATATTATCCTGAATATCAAGGCCATGGGGCTTCGCATGGGCGGCGACGGCCCGAAGCGGATGCGTCTTCGCGCCGAAGGGCCGTGCGAAGTGACCGCCGGCCTGATCGAAACCGGCCATGACATCCAGGTGATGGACCCGGATCTCGTCATCTGCACGCTGGACGCTGGCGCCAAGCTGAACATGGAGCTGACGGTCGAGACTGGTAAGGGCTATGTGCCGGCTTCCCAGAACCGTCCCGAGGACGCGCCGATCGGTTTGATTCCCGTGGATGCGCTGTTCAGTCCGGTGCGCAAGGTTTCCTACAAGGTCGACAACTCCCGCGTCGGTCAGGTTACCGATTACGACAAGCTGTCGATGATGCTGGAAACCAACGGTGCCGTCACCCCCGACGACGCTGTGGCCCTTGCCGCCCGCATTCTCCAGGACCAGCTTCAGCTGTTCATCAATTTCGAGGAGCCGACCCAGGCCGTCTCGGAAGAGCGGGCCGAAGAGGTGCCGTTCAACAAGAACCTGCTGCGCAAGGTGGACGAGCTGGAGTTGTCGGTGCGGTCGGCCAACTGCCTCAAGAACGACAACATCGTCTACATCGGCGATCTCGTTCAGAAGACAGAGGCCGAGATGCTGCGCACCCCGAACTTCGGTCGCAAGTCCTTGAACGAGATCAAGGAAGTGCTGGCGCAGATGGGGCTGCACCTTGGTATGGAAATCCCGAACTGGCCGCCCGAGAACATCGAGGAACTGGCCAAGCGTCTTGAGGAGCCGTACTGATTCGACGCGGGTGACGGCCCGGGCGCTGTCACCTGCAGCCTTTCTGGCCTTCAAAAAGAGGGGCACCGTGCCCCGACCCGTGTCGTGCCGGTTTCTTCTGAAAGCCGAGGCGACGTGGCACACCATCGGTCTCGTGCGCGAGGCCAAGCCGCAAGAAGGACGACGCCATGCGTCATGGAATGAACGGACGTAAGTTCAGCCGTACCAGCAGCCATCGCAAGGCGATGTTCGCCAACATGGCGGCTGCATTGATCAAGCACGAGCAGATCAAGACCACCCTGCCGAAGGCCAAGGATCTGCGCCCGATCGTTGAGAAGCTGATCACCTTGGGCAAGAAGGGTGGCCTCGCCAATCGCCGCCGCGCTTACGCCATGCTGCGTGACGACGCCGTGGTAGCCAAGCTGTTCGGTGCGGTGGCCGAGCGTTACCAGGCTCGTTCCGGAGGCTACACCCGCGTGCTGAAGGCCGGCTTCCGCTACGGCGACGCCGCCCCGATGGCGATCATCGAGTTCGTCGACCGCGACTTGGCAGCCAAGGGGCAGGACTCCGGTCCGGTACAGGCGGCTGGGGCTGAGGAAGGCGTGGAGGCATCGATCTGACAGGTGGGGCTATGAACTTGGTGTTACACTATGGCGCCAGGTTCATGTTTCGCTCGATTCGCTACCTCGCATGAGTTAAAAAACCTCTCTCCCGATGGGGTGACCCTCGGGGGAGAGGTTTTTTGCGTTCTGGTAACGAGGGGTTTTCGATGCTTCGACCGGTCTACGACTGGATCGTGCGCCGCGCCGCCCAGCGCGATGCTGTGTGGTGGTTGGCGGGGGTGTCGTTCGCGGAAAGCTCCTTCTTCCCGCTGCCGCCGGACATTCTGCTGGTGCCGATGACTCTGGCCAACCGGCAGGCGGCATGGTGGTACGCGCTGGTCTGCTCGGCGTCGTCGGTAATCGGCGGACTGTTCGGCTATGCCGTCGGCTATTTCCTGTTCGAGACCATTGGGCGGGCGATTGTCGACTTCTACAATATGCAGGAGTCGTTCCTGCACTTCGCCGAATTGTTCAATCACTATGGGGCATGGATTTTGGTGCTGAAGGGCGCCACGCCAGTGCCCTACAAAATTCTCACCATCACCGCCGGCTTCACCAACCTGGACTTGACAGTCTTCGTCCTGGCGTCGCTTTTGTCGCGATCGCTGCGATTCTTCATCGTCGCTGTGTTGTTATGGTACTATGGCGAATCCATTCAGAACTTCATTGAAAAGCGGTTGGCGTTGGTGACCACTATGATGGTGGTGGTCGTCGTTGGCGGCTTTATGGCCTTTAAGCTGTTCTGACAGGGCGATTCTGCGCCCCCGCGTATGGCGGCTCGGGTCAAGGGGGAGGCGCGCCCTTGTCGTGGCCGCCGCGAACTATCCAGAACAGGGCCACCAGCATTGCCAAGCCGCCCAGGAGCGGCAGGGCGACCTCACCCATCGACATGCCGGGGCGCGCCAGGATGCGGGTGAACAGCATCGCCAGCCCCAACAGCCCGAACGCGACGAAGAGAAGAGCTGATTTCGAAAACCGCATCGGAAATCCTTTCCGTTCCAAGGGGACCCGCAGCATATTGGCGGTGACCCCAGTGTTGAAAGGTTTCTTTTCGATGAAGCGATACCTCGTCCTGGCTCTGCTTGTCCTGTTGCCCGCCTGCTCGACCTCCGGCGGCAAGTCACCGATGATGGCGGCTGGGGCGTCCGGCGCGGTCGAGGCGGACATCGCCTGTACGCGCCGTTGCAACCGGGGGTTCCGCGTCTGCGAGGATTCCGTCGCGGTGCGGCGGCCGGATGGCGGCGGCGGTTTCGGCATGGCGGCCCAGTGCCAGCGCGAACTCGCGACCTGCTTCAAGAGCTGCCAGCCTGCCAGTCCCTCCTTGAAGCCGGGGGCTACCGCTTCGGGCAAGGCGATATCATCTATGCAGCCATGAGTCGACCATACCTCCGTTTGCGCGGCCTTGTGGCCATTGTTCTGTTGGCGGTTGCCACTCCGGCGGCCGGTCAGACGCGGCTTGTGCCCGAATCCCGCCAGCAGATCACCCTGTCCTTCGCGCCATTGGTCCATCAGGCGGCGCCGGCGGTGGTCAATGTCTACACCCGCAAGGTGGTGCGGGAGCAGAATCCGCTGGCGCCGCTTTTCGCCGACCCGTTCTTTCAGCGCTTCTTCGGGGATGCCATGCCGCCCGGCATGAACCGGGAGCGGGTGCAGAACTCCTTGGGCTCGGGCGTGATCGTCCGTCCGGATGGGCTCATCGTCACCAACGACCATGTGGTGAAGGGCTCCGACGCCATCACGGTGGTGCTGGCCGACCGCCGCGAGTTCGAGGCTACGGTGGTTTCCACCGATTCCCGCACCGATCTGGCGCTGCTGCGCATCGACGCGGGCGGCCAGCGGCTGCCTTACCTGGAACTGCGTGATTCCGACGAGGTGGAGGTGGGCGATCTGGTGCTGGCCATCGGCAACCCCTTCGGGGTCGGCCAGACAGTGACCAGCGGCATCGTTTCGGCGGTGGCGCGCACCGCCTCGGGCATTACCGACTACAACTTCTTCATCCAGACCGACGCCGCCATCAACCCCGGCAATTCCGGCGGGGCGCTGGTCGGCATGGACGGGCGGCTGGTGGGAATCAACACCGCCATCTATTCGCGTTCCGGCGGTTCGCTCGGCATCGGTTTTGCCATCCCCGCGAACATGGTGCGCACGGTGGTCGAGGCGGTGGCCAGCGGCGGGCGTGTGGTGCGGCCGTGGCTGGGGGTAAGCGGGCAATCCGTCACCGCCGACATGGCGCACGCGCTGGGCTTGCCGCGGCCGGCGGGTGTGTTGATCAACGGCATCGAGGAGGCCAGTCCGGCCGGGCAGGCGGGCCTCAAGACGGGTGACGTGGTGACGGCGGTCAACGGCCGCGAGGTCGATGATCCCGAGGCCATGCGCTTCCGCATCGCCACGCTGCCGGTGGGCGGGCAGGCGGCGCTTTCGGTGATGCGCGGCGGACAGACGCGGGAATTGTCGTTCGGTCTGATTGCCCCGCCGGAGACGCCGGCGCGCGATACCACCGAGTTGAAGGGCCGCCATCCCATGGGCGGGGCGACGGTGGCCAACCTGTCGCCGGCCCTGGCCGAGGAAATCCGCTTCGAGGGCACGGCGCGGGGCGTGGTGGTGCTGGCGGTGGAGCGTGGTTCGGCCGCCGGTCAGGTGGGGCTGGAA
>DASPMK010000320.1:0-10444 GCA_035627075.1 Azospirillaceae bacterium | reverse complement strand
CTGGCGTTCGCCGCCCGCATCGAGGCCCACACCGAGGAGTTGGCGCTGCTTGAGACGCTGGACATGGGCAAGCCCATCGCCGACAGCCTCGCCGTCGACGTACCGGCCACGGTGCGCGCCTTTCGCTGGTATGCCGAGGCCATCGACAAGGTCTATGACGAGATCGCGCCGACCGCTCCCAACACTCTGGCGCTGATCACCCGCGAGCCGTTGGGCGTGGTCGCGGCGGTGGTGCCGTGGAACTTCCCGATGATCATGGCGGCGTGGAAGCTGGCGCCGGCGCTGGCGGCGGGTAACTCGGTCATCCTGAAGCCGGCCGAACAGTCGCCGCTGACGGCGCTGCGGCTGGCCGAACTGGCCACCGAGGCTGGCATTCCCGACGGTGTGTTCAACGTCGTGCCCGGCTTCGGTCCCACGGCGGGCAAGGCGTTGGGCCTGCACATGGACGTGGACGGGGTGTTCTTCACCGGCTCGACCGAGGTCGGCAAGCTGTTTCTCCAGTACGCTGGCCAGTCCAACATGAAGCGGGTGGGGCTGGAGTGCGGCGGCAAGACTCCGCACGTCATCCTCGACGACTGCGGCGCCCTGGAGGCGGCCGCGAACGCCGCCGCCGACGGCATCTTCTACAACCAGGGTGAGATGTGTACCGCCGGCTCGCGCCTTGTCGTCCACCGCGCGGTCAAGGACCGGGTGATGGAGCGCATCCTGGCCCACGCCGCCGCCTATCGGCCGGGCGATCCGCTCGACCCCGCCACGCGCATGGGCGCCCTGGTGGACGAAACCCATATCCGCCGCGTTCTCGGTTACATCGAAGCCGGCCGGCGGGAAGGGGCAGCGCTGGTGGCCGGCGGCAACCGGGTGCGGACGGAGACGGGCGGCTGTTACGTCGAGCCCACGGTATTCGACCAGGTGGGCAACGCCATGCGCATCGCCCAGGAGGAGATTTTCGGCCCGGTGCTGTCGGTGATCACGGTCGACAGCGCCGAGGAGGCGGTGCGGGTGGCCAACGACAGCCTGTACGGCCTCGCCGCCGCGGTATGGAGCGACAACGTCCACACCGTTCACCGGGTGGCGCGGGAACTGAGGGCGGGCGTCGTCTACGTCAACTGCTTCGACGCCGACGACATCACCACACCCTTCGGTGGCTTCAAGCAATCCGGCATCGGCCGCGACAAGTCCTTGCACGCGCTGGACAAGTACACCGAACTCAAGACCACCTGGATGCGGCTGCGGTAGAGGTTTTTTGCCTCGCCCGGTCGCTTCGCACCCTTCTCTCCCATCGGGGGAGGGGCTGATCGAGGCCGCATCGGTCCAGCTTATTAAAAAACCGAAGAAGAGGCGAAGCGGATTTAGCCAATATGGGACATGCCGAAGCGTCGGTAATGCACTTTCATCACACCATCGTGCTCAGATTATTTCACTACGCGCGTGTGATGTGCCATTTGGAGGTGCGGGATGAGCAGACGCAATCACGGTGTGACAAAGAACGTGGTGATCGCAGGACGGCGAACCTCGTTATGCCTTGAGCCCCTGGTCTGGAGCTTGATAGAAGAAATTTGCGCCCGGGAGAAACTCAACACCCATCAGCTTTGCGCCCGTATCGACGAAAGTCGGGGCTGCAATTATTCACTGAGCAGCGCCGTGCGGATGCATGTTCTGGAATACTTCGTCGCGGCGGCGACGGAAGAAGGCCATTTGCGAAGGGGGCATGGGTCCTACCCGACGCTTCATGCCCGGGCAGCCTGATCGACGGCCGGACCATGCGGTTTCCCGTCACGACGCTCCACCAGCATCAGGCGGATATCCGCCTCGTTGATCCGATCCGGTCGCAGGCCAGGAAGCCGCAAGTTGGCGCCAATCAGAATGCCGGTCACAGGGAAGGGGAGCGCCTTGAAAGCGTGCCCGATCAGGTGCTGCTGGCCCATCTGTTGGGGTTGATCGGCGGATCGACCGACCCACAGAACTTGGCGGATCGGTTGTTGGGGCATTTCGGGACCCTGGCGAACGTCATCGGCGCCCCGACCTCCCGCCTTGACGAGGCGGGACTGCACGATGCCCTGGGGCGCCGAAGCCTGCGGGTGATCCGGGAGGTGGCCGCACGGCTGGCCCGCAGTGAACTCGTCGATCAGCCGATCTTCCTGGCGCATACCGCACTCCTCACCTATTGCCAGATCCGTTTGGCCCGCGAAGGTGTGGATCAGGTCCGCATCCTGTTCCTGGACGAGCAGAAAAGGCTGATTGTCGATGAGTTGCATCAATCGGGAACCGTCGGTTTCGTTTACATCTATCATCGGGAAGTGTTCCGCCGGGCGCTGGACCTCAACGCCAGCCATCTGGTGGTCGCGCGGGGGCGGCCGACCGGCCTGCCGCAGTTGATGGACGACGACCTCGACACGGCAAAGCGTTTCGAGGAAGCCGGCGACGTGCTGGGCATCGGACTTTACGACTATCTCGTCATCGGCCCCGGCGGCTGTGGAAGCTACCGCTTCAAAGCGGCGTGATTGCGCCCACCCCCGGCAATCACCGAATCCATTTCTCTAAATAATAAGATAATTTTATCTATCAAGTCTTTGTCCGGCCACCGTCTTCGCGTGCCTTTATTGATCACACCACACGGAAGAGGTGTCTCCTATTATCGGTAAAAGTTGATTGAATGCTTTGCCGGAGCCTTCCCAAGGCGCCCGGGCTGGAGTTGCGATGACGTATTTTCTTCACAAGTCCATACGGGGAAGCCGTCACGTCGCAGCGGCGTTGGCGCTTGTGGCCCTGGGAGCCTGCGCCGCCGTGCCGCCGGGGCCACCGTCGGCCAATCGCTGGTCGGCCATGGCGGTGGAAAGCCTGCCAGTGACCGTGCCGAGCGCGCCGCCGCTCAAAGCCCTGCTCGCCCGGGCCGGGGCACAGGCCGATAACTACGGCTGGTATGAAGTCGTCCTGTCCAACGACACTGCGCTGCCCGGCAGCAACGTCCTGACCATCAAGCCGGCCGCGAAGCTGGCGCCGTTGGACGCCGGCACTCTTGCCGCCGCCTTTCCCGGCGCCATTACCCCGGGCGAGGTGCGGCGGGCTGACAACCGCAACGGCCCACTGATGGTGGGCGAGGTCCGTTATACCAGCAGCACCTGCGTTCTGATGTCCCAGGAAAGTCCTCGCGGCTTGGGACTGGTGCTGCGCGCCTGCGGAGCCGACCGCGACCAGGCGGCCATGTTGGCCTGGTTCGAGGGTCTGGCACCCCGCGCCATCGCGCCCTGACCTGATTTTACGCCAAAAATTCGAGGAGACTGCCCATGGACCAGCGCCATGGACCGCCCCCGCGCGCCCACCGCGTGGCACGCGGCGCGCCCTTGTTGACTACCTTGATGCTGATTTTTGGCGGCGCCATCGTGTGGCTGGCCGTTCAGGACGTCGGGCTTGCCGCCCAGGCGTGGCTGGCGGCCGGTTCCCTGCTGTTCCTGTGGCTGTTGGGCCTGGGCGAGCCCAAGGGGGGCTTGCGCGGGCTGGCGATCGTCGTCGGGGTGTTCGTCACCCTGCGCTATCTGGCGTGGCGCACCCAGGCGACCCTGCCCACCGATACCTGGGCCAACATGCTGCCCGGCCTCGTGCTTTATGGCGCCGAGCTTTACGGCATCACCGTGCATCTCCTGGGGGCGTTCCTGAACGCCAACCCGTTGCGCCGGCCGGTACGCCCGCTACCCGACGATCCGGCGCTGCTGCCCACGGTGGATATCCTCATCCCCACCTACAACGAGTCGCCCGACCTGCTGGAGACGACGCTGGCTGCCGCCGTCCAGGTCCGTTACCCGGCGGACCGGCTGCGGGTCTATCTGCTGGACGACGGCGCCACCGCGCAAAAGCTGAACGACCCCGACCCGGTCAAGGCCGAGGCTACCCGCTCCCGCGCCCGCGCGCTGAAAGCCCTGTGCGCCCGGTTGGGAGCCACCTACCGCACCCGTGAGCGCAACGAGCACGCCAAGGCCGGCAACCTGAACGCCGCCCTGCCGCACACCTCGGGCGATCTGGTGGCGATCCTTGACTCCGACCACGTCCCCAGCGCCGATTTCCTGGAAAAGACGGTGGGGCCGTTCCTCGATGACGCCACGCTGGCGCTGGTCCAAACGCCGCATTTCTTCATCTCCCCCGATCCCATCGAGCGCAATTTGAACGTCTTCCGCCGGATGCCGGGCGAGAGCGAGATGTTCTACGGCGCGGTACAGCACGGTTATGATTCCTGGAATGCCGCGTATTTCTGCGGTTCGGCCGCCGTGTTGCGACGGAGCCACCTGGAATCGGTAGGCGGCCTGCGTGGCGAAACCATCACCGAGGACGCCGAAACGGCGCTGGAACTGCACGCGCGAGGCTATTCCAGCGCCTACATCGACGAGCCGGTGGTCGCCGGCCTGTCGCCCGAAACCTTCTCCAGCTTCGTCACCCAGCGCAGCCGCTGGGCACAGGGCATGATCCAGTTGCTGCTGCTCAAGAATCCGCTGCTGCGGCGGGGCCTCAGGCCCATGCAGCGGCTGGCCTACCTCAACAGTTGCCTGTTCTGGCTCTTCCCCTTCGCCCGCGTCGCCTTCCTGCTGGCCCCTTTGTGCTACCTGCTGCTGGGGCTGGAGATCATCAACTGCACGGTGTCGCAGTTCGCCGCCTACGCCGTGCCGCACGTCCTCGGCAGCCTGCTTCTCAGCCATATCCTGTTCGGCCGTACCCGTTGGCCGCTGGTGTCGGAGCTGTACGAGGTGGTGCTGTCCATCTTCCTGATGCTGCCGCTGGTATCGGTGTTCCTGCGCCCACGCAAGCCAGTGTTCAAGGTCACGCCCAAGGCCGCCACGCTGGATCGTGATTTCCTGTCGCCGCTGGCCTGGCCCTTCTACGTGCTGTTCGGCATCCTGTTGACCGCCGAGGCCTGGGGCGCGTTGCGCTATCTGCATTTCCCCCTGCAACGCGATTACCTCAGCGTCGTGTTGGCGTGGAACACCGCCAACCTGTTGCTGCTCGCCGCCGCCCTTGGCGTCATCAGCGAGCGCAGCCAGCGCCGCGCCATGCCGCGCGTGCCGCGGCGCTTGCCATGCCGTTTGCGGGCCGGTGACCGCGTGGTGGAAGCCATGCTGGTCGACACCAGCGTCGGTGGCGCCTGCGTCCAGATTCCCGCCACCGTGGCGGCCACCCTGCCGGCCACCATGCCTCTGGAACTGAAGGTGGTGCTGTCGGCCGATACCCCGGCCATCACGCTGCCGTGTATGGCGCGCAACCGTTCCGCCGAAGGGGGATTGGTCGGTTTGCAATTCATCGCCGAGGATGACGCCACCGCCCGCGCCATCGTCCTGCTCTGCCACGGTGACGGTGACGTGTGGCGCGATCTGCGCGATCACCCCCGGCAAGTCCGCCGTTCGGTGATCGGCGGCCTGACGTTCTTCCTGGGGCTGGCCGCCCGCAGTCTGGCGCGGGGCATGGCGATGCCGTTCCGCCGCAACCACCGGCCCGCCGCCGACAGCCCGCCGGCTCTCGACCGTCCCCACCCGACCGCCGCCGAATGAGATTCGCCATGACCGTTCCCCCCCTCGGCCGCCCACTCGCAAGTGCTGGGGCGGCGGCTTTGCTGACCGGCTTCCTTCTGGCCGCCACTACCCTGGCCCAGCCGGTGATGGCAGCTTCCGCTCCCCAGCGCATCACCCTGGCCGACCGACTACCGCGCGGTATCGACGGCGTGCTGCGCGGCCACTGGGACCGGCTGGAATTGCCGCTGATCGTTCCCGCCGGACTGGACGTGAAGGGCGTCACCCTGACGCTGGGGCACACCAGCGCGGCGGAGGCCGGTCCCGGCTCACGCCTGTGGCTGGGGCTCGACGGCGTGGCCTTGGTGCAACTGCCGTTGGGGCTCGATGGCGTCGGTGTCAGCCGCGAGATCACTCTCCCGACCACCCTGTTCACGCCCGGACGCCACACTCTGGGCATCGCCGTTGTCCATGACTCAGGCCTGCCCGGCGCCGTCTCCGCCGACCGGCTGTGGACGGCGCTCGACCTTGGCCATTCGTCGCTGAAGCTGGACGTCGGACGTCTCCTGGCTCCGGTCACGCTCGCCGCCTTCGGCGATCGTCTGGCCGCCGGGCTGGTGGAGGAGGGGCCGCTGTCGATCCTGTCCGCGGCATCCCCCGCCCAGACCGAACCGCAGGCCGGTGCCCTGGCGGTCGAGGGATGGGCGTTGCGTCTGGGTCGCAAGCCGGTGTCCGTCCGCTATGCCCAGGCCCAGGCCAAACCGGTCCCGCCCGGCCTGGGCGGACGCTTTCCCGGCCTGAATCAGGACAGGCTGGCCGGACGCCACCACATTCTCATCGGCACCCGCGACCAGTTGGCGCCGTTGCTGTCCGCCGTCGTCACCGACGCCATCACCGGGCCGACTCTGGCGATCTATCCCCTGGATGCCGATCCCGAGCACGCCGTGCTGGTGATCGCCGGCCGCGACGGGCGGGAGGTGACGCGCGCGGCGGCGATCTTCGCCGAAACCGGCCACCCGCTGCCCGAGGCCGCCCTGGCGCGGGTGGGCAACCAGCCGCCGATCCTCCGCGCCGCCATTCCCGGCGACCGTACCTATCGCCTCGCCGACCTGGGCTATACGCCGCCAGCGGACCTTTCCGGCTTCCTGGAACCGGCCGGAATCACGCTGAATCTGCCGATCGACCTGCTGCCGACACCGGCGGATCGGGTCACGCTGCGTCTGCATCTGGACCATGGCCGGGTCGAAACCGGACAGTCCGCCGTCAACCTGCTGGTCAACGGTGAGGTGGTGGGGGCCGCGGGCCTGCGCGACCGCAAGGGCGGGGCAGGGCATTACGATATCTCCTTGCCGCTGACGGCGTTCCGTCCGGGCCACAATCACCTGACGATCACCCCCGCCGCCGCCGGGGGCGGCGGGCCGCAACGGTTCCGGGTGTTCGCCGATTCCACCCTGAAGCTGCCGCCATGGCAGCGGGCGGCCCGCCAACCCGACCTGAAACGGTTCGCCGCCACCGGCTTCCCCATGGTCCAGCCCGATGACACCGCTACCGACCTGATCGCCGCCGACGCCTCCCCGGAAACCCTGGCGGCGACCTGGATGGTGGCCGGCAAGCTGGCGCAGGTGGCCGGTGGCCCTCTACCGTCGCTGGATGTGCGGTTGGGCACCGCCCACCCCGACCGTCACGCCCTGGTGATCGGCCCCGCCGCCACTCTGCCGGCATCGCGCGCCGCTACGGCGCGGACGCCGGACGTCCCCTTGGCCGACAGCGCGCTTCAGGGCCTTTACGACACCCTGGTCGATGCCACGCTGGCCGCCGTCAGCGGCGAACCGGCTCCCACCACCATCGAGCAGACATCCGAGCCGTTCCGCGTCCAGCCGGGCGGGGTGGCCTTGACCGTTTCGGCGGGACGCGACAATCACGATTCGGACAAAACCCTGACCGTCATCTCGGCCTCCGACCCGGCGACCTTGCTGGCCGGTGTGGAGCGACTGATCCAGCCCGCGATATGGGATGAGCTGTCGGGGGGCCGTGCCACGCTGGGTCCCGACCACCGGCTGACGACCGCACCGCCGGAGGAAACATTCGTCACCGGGAGCAAGCCGTCGTGGACCGCCCTCCCGCCGCTGGCGCGGCGTTTCCTGGCGCTCCGCCCGGACGCCTGGACCGTAACGGTTGCTCTGGTCCTGGTAGTGTTCAGCCAAGTGGTCTGGCGGTGCATCCGCCGCACCCAGCGGCGTGAGGTGGGTTTTGATTTCTAGGCTCTCCCGCCGCAGCCTGCTCCTGGCTACCGGGCTGCTGCCGCTGGTCGCGGCGGCGCGTATCCCCGACACGGGGGTGGAGGCATGGCACCGTTACCGCGCGGTTCACATCACGGCGCAAGGCCGCGTGGTGGACGGCGCCAACGGTGGCATCAGCCACAGCGAGGGCCAAGGCTATGCCCTGCTGTTCGCCGCCGCCTTCGGCGACCGTATCACCTTCGACCGCATCTGGCTGTGGACCGCCAGCCAGATGCGGGTGCGGGGCGACGGGCTGTTTGCCTGGAAGTGGGACCCCGCCGATCCGGCGCGCCCCGTCCCCGACCCCAACAACGCCAGCGACGGCGACCTGCTGATCGCCTGGGCACTGGCGCGCGGTGCCGACCGTTGGGGAGACGCCGCCCTGCGCCGGGAAGCGGCGGCACTGGCCGGCGACATCGCGCAACGGCTGGTCCGCGTCCAGGGTGGCTTGACCTGCCTGCTGCCCGGCCTCGACGGTTTCGACAAGCCGGAAGGGCTGGTGGTCAATCCGTCCTACTGGGTTTTCCCGGCCTTCGCCGACCTTGCCGCCATCGCCCCCTCGCCGGTGTGGCGGAACCTGACGCGCGACGGCGTGGCGCTGATCGAGCGGGGTGTGTTCGGGCCATGGCGGCTGCCGCCCGACTGGCTGCTGATCGAGCCATCCGGTGCCCTGCGCCCAGCGCCTGGGTTCCGCCCGCATTTCGGCTTCAATGCTGTGCGGGTGCCACTTCACCTCGCCTGGGCCGGTCTAGCCGACACCGGCCGCCTGTCACCCTTCCTCACATTCTGGGCGCAACGACCGGCACCGGCCTGGGTGGACCTCCAAACCGGGGAAACCGCCCCCTATCCCATTTCCTCCGGCGTTCTGGCCATCGCCGAGGTGGCGAGGGCAACCGCCGGGCAGGTTTCCGCCGATCCGGCGCGTCTGCCGGCATTGACCGATGGCCTCGACTACTACGCCGCCAGCCTCCTTCTCCTGTCCCGTCTCGCTTTCGCCAGCAGGTTCAGCCAATGACCGGAAAAACCACCTCCCGCGCCAGCCTGATCGCGCTCCTGTGCCTGACCGCCGCCCCAGCGCTGGCCAACACCAATGCCGGCGCCGACGGGGTCGAGATTCTGCACCCCGGCGTCGCCGTGCAGCCAGCCACCGCCGCCGAGCCCGGCGGCATCGACGAAGGGCCGCTGTGGCGGCTCTACGACGCCGGCAATTACGGCGCGGTACGGCGCGCGATCGCGCGCCTTCACGAAACCGATCCGGCGTGGCGACCACCCGCCAAGCTTCTGGACCTCATGACCGGCAACGAGGCGCGCGACCGGCTGCGGGCCGCCCGCCGCGACCGGAAATGGCGCGAGGTGGTGGCGATCGCCGGCTCCCCGGATTGCGCGCGGGTGGAAACCCTGTGGGATGCCGCCGAGGCCCACGCCCGGTTGGGTGCGCTGAAAACGGCGGAGCGGCTCTACCGCCTGGGCGCCACCAGCTGCACCGACCCCGCCGAACGCATCGCCACCTTGCAAAAGGCCGCCGCCATTCTGCCGGCCGACCGTCTGCCGGTGCTTTACGAAGCTGCCCGGACCGCCGCCCCCTCGCCGGCCGTGCGCGGCCGGATCGACAAGTTGCGCCCGAGGGAGGCCGCCACCGCCAGCAAACCTTTGGACGAGACGAAGATGCGCGGCTGGACTCTCTTCCGCCTCGGTCGGCCTGACGAGGCCGTGATGGCCTTCCGCCAGTTGCTGGCGATGCCGGCCGCGCCCGACATCAAGAAGGAGGCCGCCACCGGCCTCGCTCTCGGGCTGCAAAAAATCGGGCAGATGGCCGAAGCGGCCGAAGTGGCGCGGCTGTGGCACCTGGACGACAGCCCGGCGCTGGAGGCGGATGCGATGCGCAGTTTGGCCCTGGATGCCTATGCGCGAAAGAACTATGCGGCAACTCTGGAGGCGCTGGCCCGCCGCCGCGCCCTGTCGCCCGACCGGCACGACCTGGACGCCGTGGAAGGCTGGAGCCACTTCCACCTGCACCGTTACGGCGAGGCCGAGGCGGCGTTCCGCCGTCTTGACCAGCGGTTTCCGTCGCCCGAGACGAAGGACGCCCTTCGCGTGATCCAGGCCTCCCGCTTCAACCAATGGGATTGAGCCCCGTTCAGGGCTCGGCACCGACCTCCTGGAGTTGACGGTCGATCTCGGCCACCCGCTCCAGGAGCCTTTCCCGCTCCCGCTTCAGCGTGGCGAGGTCGGTATCCCGTGTCGCGGCCGGGCGCAGACGGCGACGGAACGCCAGCAGGTCGCTACGGCGCATGTCCGGGCGGATCACCCCCTCGGCCATGGCCTGCCGGCGTTCACCGTCGCTCAGCGTCGCCGCGAGGTAGACGACGGAATAGCCCGCCGCCGCCGCCGTTTCCGGCAACATCCCGTCCTTGATCGCCCGGTAGGCCATCATCAACTGCGAATGCACCGCCTTGCCGAAGGGCAAACGGGCCTTCAGCAAGGCATACTGTTCTGGCGACAAAGCGCCCCGGGCGCGGGCGAGGTAGTCGCCGATCGCCAGAAACCGCTGCTGCGCGTCCTGCCAAAGCTGGGTGATCGCGCCGATGAAATCATCCACCGTCACCGGTTCAGGCGGCAACACCTCCACCTCCGGCGCCTTGGACGAAGGCAGAGTATTGGCCGCCGGAGACAACT
>DASPMK010000319.1:0-7415 GCA_035627075.1 Azospirillaceae bacterium | reverse complement strand
GTGGTGATGCTGACCGCCTTGGCCACCTGCACCAGGTCCGGAAGCGAGGCGAAGCGCCAGATCCCGCGATAAAGACCGAAACGCCGATAAACCACCGCGCCGATCAGCACGCAGGCCGGCACCCCGAAGATCACCCCGTCGAGGAAGCGGTCGAAAATGAGGACCCCCACTCGCAGGTAGAGGGCGATCACGAACGATACCCCCGTCATGACCAGGTCATGGAAAAAGACGAGCGTCGCCCGACCAATCGAGCGGGAACCAAAGATCTTCATTCCGGGCTTTCGGCTTATTTCGGCTTCCGGACAGTCATAAGAGCTAGTACTGACGTTGTTCGCAACGCCCAGCCCCCGGACAGCCGGTGACCTCCGACGCGACACAACCAAATAAGGTTTGAACGATTTACGCGCGCCGTGCAAGACGTCATGCCGGGTTAAGGGCGCAATACTGCCCCTTGGCCTTTGAGGGTATCCCTTCACCCTTCCCGCGCTTGACAGTGCGACGGATCGCGGCCTCAAAATCAGGGCCGCCGATTCCACCACCAACGGTAATGAAGCCCATGCCGCCGCGGAAAAACCCGCTCAACCTGAACGCCCTGCAACTGAAAACCCTGACCCTGTTTCAGGAACTGGCGCGCCTGGAAGGCCACGCCGCCCCGGGCGATGAGTCGGGGCATGTGGTGGTGTCCAACCTGCCCCGCCCCCACGGCGACCACTTCCACGTGGGCTCGGCCGTGGTGTTGTCCCGCGACGCCACGGGATTTGCCAACCCGGCGGTCTGGGTGGCGTTGGAACGCAAGGGACTGCTCCGCTCCCACTTCCCGATGGCCGCGGAACTGACGCCGGCTGGCCTCGCCTACGAGACGGGCCTGCGCGACGCCATTCTTCACCGCTCCGATCACTGAAGCGAACGGATCAAGGCACCCGCTTTGAGTGATGCCGTTGGCGGTTGATGGCTTCCATCAACCGCCAACGGCATGAGCAGGTCAGCCTCGGCCGTAGGTATCCTCCAGGCGGACGATGTCATCCTCGCCGAGGTAGGCCCCGGACTGAACCTCGATCAGGCTGAGTGGCACCTTGCCCGGATTTTCCAGCCGGTGCACCGCCCCAAGCGGAATGTAGACCGACTCGTTCTCACGCACGAGGATCTGCTCATCATTGCGGGTGACCAGGGCCGTGCCGTTGACCACCACCCAGTGTTCCGCGCGGTGGTAATGCTTCTGCAACGACAGCTTGGCCCCCGGCGCCACCGTCAGCCGCTTGACCTGGAAGCGGTCGCCGGTATGCACCGACTGGTAAAAGCCCCACGGCCGATGGACCTTGCTGTGGGTCAGCGGCTCGCGGCGGCCCTGGGCTCTCAGCCGCTCGACCACGGTCTTGACGTCCTGCACCTTGTCGCGCGCGGCGACCAGCACGGCATCGTCGGTGACCACCACCACCGCGTCATCCAGCCCCACGACAGCGGTCAGCGGTCCTTCGGTGCGGACGTAGCAGTTGCCCGCATCCTCCATCATCACGTCGCCCAGGCAGACATTGCCGTCGGTATCCTTGTCGGCCACATCCCACAACGCCGACCACGCACCGACGTCGGTCCACCCCATCTCACAGGGGATGACGACGGCGGAATCGGTACGCTCCATCACCGCGTAATCGACCGAGATGCCGGGCGAGGCGGCGAACGCATTCTCGTCGAGACGCAGGAAGTCGAGGTCGCGGCGCCCATCGGCGATCGCCTGCCGCACGGCGGCCAGCACCGCCGGCTCGAAGCGCTCCAGTTCGCTCAGGAATTTGCCCGCCGGGAACAGGAACATGCCGCTGTTCCAGGAATAGCTGCCCTCGGCCAAGTATTTTTCGGCCACGTCGCGCTTGGGCTTTTCGACGAAGCGATCGACCTTGAACACGCCGGCGAGCCCCGGCGCCGCCGCCCCACGGCGGATATAGCCGTAGCCGGTTTCCGGTGCCGTGGGCGTGATGCCGAAGGTGACGAGACATCCCTGTGCCGCCGCCGCCGCCGCCGGTTCCACCGCCGAGAGGAAGGCCTGGGTATCGCGGATCAGATGGTCGGCCGGCAGCACGAGAAGCAGGGAGTCGGGGTCCTCTTCAACCGCCATCACGGCCGCCACCGCCACCGCCGCCGCGGTGTTGCGCCCTATCGGCTCCAGCACGATGGCGCCGGGGTTGATGCCGATCTGGCGAAGCTGCTCGGCGATGATGAAACGGTGCTCCTGGTTGCAGATCACCAGCGGCGGCGCAAAACGCGCTCCGTTGCCGACGCGGCGGGCGGTGTCCTGAATCATCGAGCGCTCCGAACACAGGTTCAGGAGCTGCTTCGGGTAGTGCTCGCGCGACAGCGGCCAGAGCCGCGAGCCGGCGCCGCCGGACAGGATGAGCGGGACGATCCTGCGCGTGGCCGTGGAGGCTGCCATGCCTTCTGTACCTCGATGGTTCTTGGTGAATTCCTGGAACAGCTTCACATTAGCGACGCGCCAGCCCGGGCGAAAGCCTCCCCCGAAGATGTAGACAGAGACAAAACAGTGACTATTGCCTTGGCCCGACGATTGCCCTGATCAAGCGTTTGCGGCATCGTTCGCCCGCAAGAACGGAGTGCCCTCATGTCTGCCAACCCACCTGGGGAGCCGCGACCCGCCATCGCCGTGTTCAGCCACGGCGAACTGATCGGCGACGCTTTGTACAAGATTCCCTTCGTCCGGGCGTTGCGTGAAGCCTTTCCCGATGCGTGGCTGGTCTGGATCACCACCGACGAGTCGGCGCTGGCCACCCGCCTGCGGCCACTGACGGCAGGATTGATCGACGAGTTCCGCAGCCCTTGCGGCATGGGCACCAGCCCCTGGCAACTGCTTGGCCCCCGCTTCTTCGACGATCATTTTCAGGTTTTCCTTGATACTCAGTCGGTAATCTGGCGCACGCTGATGGCCAAACGCATCCGCCACGACCTGTTCATCTCCCCGGCCGCCAACTTCCGTTTTTCCGACCGCCGCCCGCCGCTGCCGTATGCCAAGCCGGCCCACATTGTCGACCGCCTGCTCGACATGCTGGCGCTCGCCTGCGGCCACCGCCCCACCTTGCCCGAGACGCTGGGCCTGCCGCTGCCGGCCGACTTGGAGGAAAAAGCGGCCCGGCTTCTGCCGCCGGGGCCGGTTTACGTGGCGTTGGCGCCCGGCGCCGGCGGGCGGATCAAATGCTGGCCGCTCGACCGCTTCATCGAGTTGGGCCGCGCCATCGCGGCGCGCGGCTGGGTGCCCGTATATATCGTCGGCCCGGCGGAGGAGGAATGGTTGCCGGCGATCCGCGACGGCGTCCCGCAGGCTCTTTTCCCTGAACAGGCGACCGACGTGTGGGGGGGCGAGTTCACGCCCCTGCGCACCATTGCGCTTGCCCGCCGCTGCCGGATGGCCGTGTCCAACGACAGCGGCATCAGCCACATGCTCGGTATTGCCGACATCCCACTGCTGGTGCTGTACGGCCCGACCGACGCCACCAAGTTCCGGCCGGCGGTGTCGCGCTGCCGGACCTTGAGCGCGCGGGATTTCGGCGGGCCGGACATGCGCTTTCTGCCGCTGGACGCCGTGGTCGGGGCGTTGGACGGCATGGTCGCCTGACCTTGTCGGACCCTGGCCCTCGCTCCATGCTTACGTTCTGAAAGTAAAAGGAGAATCGGGCCATGCGTGGCTATGTGGTGTTGGATGGACGGGGTGTGGTGGCGCTGACCGGGGACGACCGGGTCACCTTCCTGCAAGGACTGGTGTCCAACGACGTCCGCAAGGTCGATGCCGGCTGCACCGTCTACGCCGCCTTTCTGACCGCCCAGGGCAAGTATCTGCACGACTTCTTCATCACCCAACAGGGCGAGGCCCTGCTGCTCGACGTCGAGGCGGCGCGGCGTGACGACCTGTTGCGACGGCTGAAGATGTACAAGCTGCGCGCCCAGGTGACGCTGACTGACGCCACCGCCGAGGTCGCCGTCGTGGCGTTGATGGGCGCCGACGTGGCCAGCACCTTGGGCCTCGCGCCGAAGGCCGGCGCCACCGCCCCTTTCCTGGACGGCCTCGCCTTCATCGATCCGCGCCTGCCCGAACTGGGCGTCCGTGCCCTGCTGCCGCTCGGCGGCGAGGGGGTGGAAGCCCGGCTGCGCGGGGCTGGGTTCGAGTCTGTGCCGTTCGCGACCTGGGATGACCGCCGGCTGGAACTGGGTGTGCCAGATGGCGGTCGCGACCTCGTTCCCGACCGCTCGATCCTCCTGGAAAGCAACCTCGATGACCTCAACGCCATCTCCTGGGACAAGGGCTGCTACCTCGGCCAGGAGTTAACCGCGCGCACCCGCTATCGCGGTCTGGTGAAGAAGCGCCTGTTCCCGGTAACGGTGGACGGTCCCCTGCCCGCCCCTGGCACCCCGGTGATGCTGGGCGATAAGGAGGCCGGCGAGGTGCGCAGCGGCGTGGGCCAACAGGCGCTGGCGCTGCTGCGGCTGGATGAGGTGCGGCGGGCGGCAAGCGAAGGTTTGGTCCTCCTCGCTGGCGAATCTCGTCTTTTTCCACACAAACCCGCGTGGGCCACTTTCTGAATACTCTGAAGTAAAGGCTACCCTAAAGAAAGGTCAGTCGGCTCCTCCATCCGTCAATCCCTGTGACATTGCTTGGAAAAAGCGCCCCAAAGGCCGGAATTTTCCCTGGGCATCCCTGTTGTGAGGGCATCAACGGGACATCGACGCAGCAGACAGTCCGGAGGAGTTCAGCCATGCGCAAGGAAGTGATCGGTGCCGTCTCCGCGATCGCCCTTCTGGCGGGGGGAGCCGCATTCGCCCAGCAGCAACCGCCCGCTCCGGCGGACCAGCCGCCAGGGGCAAGCCCTGGACAATCGGCTGAACAACAGGCCGGTGAAGGTATCGCCATGGGCCGCGCCAGCGCCTCCCAGCTCCTGGGCAAGACGGTGGTCGGGTCCGACGGACAGCAACTGGGCGAGGTAGAGGACGTGATCCTCGACCCGCAGTCGGGTCAGGCCAAGCAGATCGTCATCTCGTCGGGCGGCTTCCTCGGCATCGGCGAGAAGCAGATCGCCGTGGAGTTCCAGAACCTGCAGATGCAGCCGGGCGCCGACCAAGTGGCGGTGTCGAACCTGACCCAGCAAGACGTCGATGGTCTGCCGGAATACGAATACTCGTCCGACACCGTGTCGCTGAACCGCGAAGGCGGCTCCGACCAGCAGCAACCGCCGACATCGGCCGGTTCCTCCGCGCCGCCGCCGGCCGCCAGTGGTTCGTCGGCTCCTCCGCCGCCCAGCGGCGCCCCCGGCGGGCAGAGCCAGTAAGTCGCTCCTCGGCTCGTTCACACGCCTTCGGCGAGGGGTTCGGTCGGTTCCCCCCAGTCGCCCCTCGACCGATACCCCCGCAGTTCCCCTCGACTGCGGGGGTTTTGTTTCGGCCGGAGACTTATGCCAAATCCCGATGATGGAAACCCGTTATCGGGCCTGCGTCGCCGGGCGCGGCCATCCGGTCGCTTGGCTTCGCCGCACGAGCGGCGCGGCCGATACCAACGGCGCGAGTCAAAGCCTCGTGCCGTTGGTTTATTTCGGCAACCGCACCGACCCGTCATCGGTAATTTCCCAGAACGGGTTGAAGGCGATTTCCCAGGGGTGGCCATCGGGGTCGGCAACATAGCCGGAATAGCCGCCCCAGAACACCGACCGGGCCGGCTTCAACAGGCTGGCGCCCGCTGCCACCGCCTGGGCCAGCACGGTGTCCACCTCTTCCTTCGAACGGGCGTTGTAGGCCAGGGCAATACCGCCGAAACCGGAGCCTTCGGCCGGCAAATGGGTGTCCTCGGCCAGCGCCGAGCGGCCGTACAGTGCCAAGACCATGCCGCCGGCCTGGAAGAAGACGACCTGCTCGTTGCCCGACGTCGATGCCTTCCAGCCCAACCCTTCTTCGTAGAAGCGCCGGGCCGCCGCCACGTCCGCCACGCCCAGGGTAACCACGCTCAACCGCTGCTCCATCTATCGTCTCCCCATGCCTCGGTTTCAGGAGCAGTGTATACGAAACCGTTCAACCGATCTTGATGACCGTATCGTTGACGAAGGCGTATTCCGGCACCATCAGGTTGGTTGGTGCCGGCCCCTGGCGGATGCGGCCCGACGTGTCGTAGTGCGAGCCGTGACAGGGGCAGAACCAGCCGCCGAAGTCGCCGGGTTCGTCGCCGCTTTTCTGGCCGAGCGGCACACAGCCGAGATGGGTGCATACACCAACCAACACCAACCACTCGGGCTTGAGCGCGCGCTGCTCGTCGGGCTGCGGATCACGCAGGGAACCGATATCGACCGAACGGGCGGCCTGAATCTCCTCCGGCGTGCGGTGGGCGATGAACACGGGTTTGCCGCGCCAACTGACAGTGACGCGCTGGCCGGGCTGAATGGGCGCCAGGTCCACCTCAATGGAAGCCAGCGCCAGCACGTCCTGCGCCGGATTCATGCTGTCGATCCAGGGCCAGACGGCGGCCACGACGCCGATGGTGCCGACGGCCGCGGTGGTGAGATAGAGGAAATCCCGGCGCTTGGGCTGGTCGGGGCCTTGGTGGCGGTCGGTAGTGGCGGGAATGTCGGCCATGATGGAGCTTCCGGTGGTGGATGCGCCCTAAGAAAATGGCCGAAGGGGGGGCCGGGTTCCCCCCAAGGCAACGCGGTCGGCGGGCCGGCAGCTTTCCCTTGTTCGATTCAAGCCCGCAGGAGATCGGCGAAGCGCCGAGCGGCCTCCATGTCGCCTTTCAGGCCAGCGCGGCGGCGGGTGGCTTCGGGGTCCTCACCCCACTCCTCGATCTGGAAGGTTTCGTCGATCTGCGAAACCTCGAAGGCGGCGGCGGAATCGATGTGCCGCTCGATCAGCGCCAAAGCTACCACCAGCGAGCCGGCGGTCGAGGTGGCAAGCTGGAGCGCCGACAGCATCATGTCGTCGTATGCTTCCACCGCATGGTGCAGCGCCTTCAGCGCGCCCGCCGGCTGGCGGGTCGGCATGATGCCCGAGCACACCTCAAGACGCGCATCGTAGCGCAGCATTGCCCAGTCCAGCAGCGGCTGCCACACCTTGGCCTGACGCTCCACCAGCTTGGCCGGACTTTCGGCCCAATAGCACACCAGATCGGTTTCGGCGTAGGCAGCCACCGCGTTCACCATGTCGTCGCGCTGGACACTCACCCGATCGATGGCGGTGGCGGCCAACTGCATCAGCGGCATGGAGTGGGGGTTCACTTCGTCCTTCTGGGCGTCCCACTCGGCGGCGATGGCCTGGGCCAGCGCCTCGGTCAGCAACGGCAGAGGAGCCCGCGCCGGGCTTTTCAGGGAGCGTCCGTCCAGACGGACCTCGAAGCCGCCGTCCACGGCGGCGACGGAAACTTGTTTGTAGACACGCTTCAT
>DASPMK010000318.1:0-3351 GCA_035627075.1 Azospirillaceae bacterium | reverse complement strand
CGCTCTTCCAGATGACGCGACAAGATGGCGGCGAACTCGTCGGAGAATGCCTGGAGGCGATCGCCGTAACGGCCGATGTCGGAGGTGAACTTGTTGAAGGCGACCGACGCCGGGATGGCGGCCACAAGGCCCAGCGCCGTGGCAAACAGCGCCTCGGCGATACCCGGCGCCACCACCGACAGGCTGGTGTTGTTGGAGGCAGCGATGGAAGTGAAGGAGTTCATGATGCCCCACACCGTGCCGAACAGGCCGACGAAAGGCGAGGTGGAACCGACCGAGGCCAGCACCGTCATGTACTTCTCCACCGCCGACATCTCGCGGCCGATGGTCACCGCCATCACCCGCTCCACCCGTTGTTGCAGCGCGGCGCGCATGGTGCCGGTGGAGGTCAGGCCCCGCTCCGTGGCGTGGCGCCATTCGCGCATGCCGGCGGCGAAGATGGCGGACATGGGGTCGGGCGGGGTGCGGCCGACGCGATCATAAAGGGCGTCCAGCGAGCCACCCGACCAGAACTCGTCCTCGAACTCGGCGGCCAGCGCGTTGAGGCGGCGCAGGCGTACGATCTTGTCGAAGATGATGGTCCAGCACCAGACCGACGCGCCCAGCAGCATGGTCATCACCAGCTTGACGATGATGTCCGCCTGCCAGAACAACCCCCACATCGAGAGGTCGTGCGCCTGCGCCACGGCACCGCCCATCTGGGCGGCATTCATCAGGTTCGCGTCCATGTTGACGTTCCGTCTCGCCCCTTAAGTCAGATCCGTCCGCGCCACGTAGGGCGCGAGTGTCGCGCGCAACGGCGCCGGCATGCGGACTGGCCGCCCATCGCGGCTCATGAAGAAAAGGCCCACCTCCAGGCGGGCCAGCTCGATGCCGTCGCGCCGGATGGTTTGCCGCATCGCCAACGTGGCGCCGCCGATATCGGAAATATTGGAATGCACTTCAAGTGTGTCGTCCAATCGCGCGGATGCCCGATAATCGATCGTAAGACGTCGTACCCCAAATGCAACACCCGTGTCCTTTAGGAGGCCGGAATGGGACACCCCCAGCAGGCGCATCATCTCCGTGCGCGCCCGCTCGGCAAAGCGGACATGGTTTGCGTGATAGACGATGCCGCCGGCGTCGGTGTCCTCGTAATAGACCCGAATCGGGAAGACGTGGATCTTGCCATCAAGGTGGCCGGACAGCTCAGACATCGTCGTCACCGTCGTCGGTCAAGCCGTCGTCACCGTCGGCGGCCGGTCCGCTCCACAGGTCCATCTGCTTGGGCAGGTTGGCCGGCGGCGTCAGGCCCATGTAGCGCCAGGCATGCTCGGTCAGCACGCGACCGCGGGGCGTGCGCTGGATGAAGCCTTGCTGGATCAAATAGGGCTCGATGGTTTCCTCCAGCACGTCGCGCTGCTCCGACAAGGCGGCGGCCATGGTTTCCACTCCCACCGGCCCACCGCCGTAATTGCGCGCCATCAGTCCCATGTAGCGGTGATCCATGGCGTCCAGTCCGCTGCGGTCCACCTCCAGCCGGGTCAGAGCCGCGTCGGCGGCCACCGCGTCCACCACCTCCTTGCCGGCGACGGCGGCGAAGTCGCGCACCCGGCGCAGCAGCCGCCCGGCCACGCGCGGCGTGCCGCGCGATCGCCGCGCGATCTCGGCGGCCCCCTCGGGCGTGATGCCCATCCCCAGCACCCCCGCCGCGCGGCGGACGATCAGCTCCAGTTCGTCCGGTTCGTAGAACTGCATGCGCAGGGGAATACCGAAACGCTCGCGTAGAGGCCGGGTGATCAGGCCCGACCGGGTGGTGGCGCCGACCAGGGTGAACGGCGGCAGGTCGATGCGGATGGACCGCGCCGCCGGCCCCTCGCCGATGATCAGGTCGAGCTGGAAATCCTCCATGGCGGGATAGAGAATCTCCTCCACCGCCGGGTTCAGGCGATGGATCTCGTCGATGAACAGCACGTCATGGGGTTGCAGATTGGTCAGCAAGGCGGCGAGATCGCCCGCCCGCGCGATCACCGGGCCGGAAGTGGCGCGAAAGCCTACCCCCAACTCGCGGGCAACGATCTGCGCCAGCGTCGTCTTGCCCAGGCCCGGCGGGCCGTGCAGCAGCACATGGTCCAACGCCTCGCCGCGCGACTTGGCGGCGGCGATGAAGATGGACAGGTTCTCGCGCACCTGCCGCTGGCCGATGAACTCGGCGAGCGTCAACGGGCGGATCGATGCCTCGGCGGCATCGCCCGGTTCGAAGCCCTGGCCGACCATGCGGTCGTTCATGCGCTAAGCTCCTTCAGCCCCTGGCGGATCAGGTCGGACACGGTGGCTTGCGAGCCCAGCTTGCGCCCGGCCTCGACCACGGCGCCGAACGCCTCGCTGCGGCCATAGCCGAGGTTGACCAGCGCCGACACGGCGTCGGCCTGGGTGGTGCCGCCGGGCACGGCCACTCCGGCAGGAGCCTTGGCGGCCCCGGCGGTGGCGGCAGGCCCCAGCGCCAGATTGCCGACCTTGTCCTTGAGTTCGTTGATGAGGCGGGCGGCCAGCTTCGGGCCGACACCATCCGCCCGCGCGATGGCGGTCTTGTCCTGCGCCGCGATGGCGCGGGTCAGGCTTTCGGAATCGAGCACGCCCAGGATGGACAGCGCCAGCCGTGAGCCCACTCCCTGAACGGTGGTCAGCAGACGGAACCAGTCGCGCTCGCCCGCGTCGCCGAAGCCGTAGACGATGATGCGATCGTCGCGGATGAAGGTTTCGGTAACGATGGAGACGCTACCGCCCGGATTACCCAGCCGCCCCAGCGTCCGTGCCGAGCAGAAGGCTTGGTAACCGATGCCGTTCACGTCGATCACGGCGTAGTCCGTGCCGACGCTGTCGAGCATGCCGGTGAGCTTGACGATCATGGGCCGCCTCCGTCGTCGTCCACTGCCAAGGCCGGCACGCCGCTCGGCGAACGCCGCGCCGGTATCGCGTTCAAGGCGTGATGGATGGTTTCCAGCACGCCGTCGATGTCGTCGATCACATCGTTGCCCCGGAAACGCAACACGCGGAAACCGGCCTGTTGCAGGCGCTCGATACGGCGCTGGTCATGGGCGGCGCGCTCGGCGTGCTGGCCGCCGCCGTCCAGTTCGATCACCAGCCCCCGCTCGTGGTCGACGAAATCGACGGTGAAGCCCAATATGGGTTCCTGCCGACGGAATTTCGCGCCGAGCCGGCGGTTGCGCAGCCGCTGCCACAGCAGGCTTTCCACGTCGAGGGAATGGTGTCGCAGGTCGCTGGCGCGGGTGGTTTCGAGCCCCGAGGACTTTCGGCCGGCAAGGGCACGCAAAGCCCCCTCCCCCCCTCCTCTCCTCGAAGGAGAGAGGA
>DASPMK010000317.1:0-10550 GCA_035627075.1 Azospirillaceae bacterium | reverse complement strand
ATGCCGGAAACGCGGAAATGCCGCCGCGGGCCGTCGGGCCGACGCACGGTGAACACGAAGTCCTTGATCGGGCGGGTATGGGCGAGGTCGTCCAGATGGGCCTGCCAAACGAGGCTTGCCGGGTCCGCTTCGGCGACCTCGCGGTAGAAACGGCCGACCAGGAAGCCGGAATCGAGGCCGGTGGCCGATTGGAAGCGGTCGGAGACATAGGTGAAGCGCTGCTCTCCATCCATCTCCCAAAACCAGTCGGAGGCGGCGCGGGCGTAGTCGTGGAAGCGCTCAAGGCTGGCGTTCAGCGCGGCTTCCGCCGCCCGGCGCTGAGTGATGTCCTGGACAATGCCGACAAGGCCCCGCGACCGGCCGTCGCCCTCGGGCGCTTCGGCGACCACTTTCAGGCGTAAGGTGCGCAGACCGCCGGCGGGAAGCTCCAGCCGTGCTTCCATCTCGAAGCCCTGGCCGGTATCCAGCGCCCGCCGGATCGACAGCGCCACCGCCACCCGGTCATCGGGGTGGAGCAGCATGATGATGGTGTCCAGCACCGGAATCTCGGCGCCGGGCAGCAGGCCGTGGATGCGATAGCATTCCTCCGACCAGGTCAGGGTGCCGGTATCGGGTCGCAAGTACCAGTGGCCGACGTGCGCCAGTTCCTCGGCCAGCGCCAGAAGACGGTTGGTTTCCTGCACGGCCCGCTCGGCCATCCTGCGCTGGGAAATGTCGCGGATGACGCCGGTGAACATCGGTTCGCCGCCGATGGTCATGCGGCTGACGGCCAGCGAGATGGGAAAGACATCGCCATCCTTGCGCCGCGCCGTTTCCTCGCGTCCGGTGCCGATGACACGCGACGGGGCATCCTTCTGCTGGCGCCGGACATAGTCGCCGTGTTGTTGCGCGACCTCCGGCGGCATCAGCAGGGCAACCGGCTGGCCCACCATCTCCTCGGCGGCATAGCCGAAGATGCGGGTCATTGCCGGGTTGACCGAGCAGATGGTGCCGCCGGCGTTCATGGTGACGATGCCATCGACCAGGGTGTCGTGGACGGCACGCAGATGCTCCACGCCGTCGGTGTCGGTCCCCCGGGTCCGGCGCGCCGGAGCGTCTGTCCCGGCCCACCAGTTCAGGGCGAGTGTGACGGCCGTGATCCCCGCTCCGGCGATCGCCTCGCGCCAGGCCAGCACTTCCGTTCCAGCCAGTGCGGCGAACGCGGCTGAAGCCAGGGCGCCCGCTCCGAGTGCGGCAAGGATGGCGCGGCGGGATGAGGGCGCTTGTGGAGTGGCGGGACGCATGTCGGCGACGGTAATCGGTTTCGCCGGGCGGGCATACCCGCCTGTGGCAAGATTGAGGATTTTTCTTTATCCCAACAGCAAAAAATATCCTATAGGACGGTCGGCCACGGGACCCCGGAGGAAGAGGCGCGATGACCACGGTTCTCGTTGTTGATGACAGCCGGCTGGCGCGTGACATGGTCACCAGCGCGCTGACGTCCCTCTTTTCCGATTGGACCATCGTCACTGCCGTCGGCGCCGACGACGCGCTGGCGAAGGTGGAGGCGCAACGCCCCGACGTCGCCATCATCGACTACAACATGCCCGGCACCGACGGACTGACGCTGGCGGTGAAGCTGCGCGAGAAGTTTCACCAGATCCCGATCGGCATCCTGACGGCCAACGTCCAGGACAGTCTGCGCCGCAAGGCCGAGGCCCTGGGCTGCGCCTTCATCGCCAAGCCGGTCACCGGCGAAAAGCTCCGCGCGTTTTTGACCAAAAGCCCGGAGTGACGGCCATGATGGAGATCAGCGAAACCGAGCAGGATGCCATCGTCGAGCTGTTCAACATGGGCATGGGGCAGGCGGCGGCCTCCTTGTCGGCCATGGTCGGCGGCGAGGTGACGCTGTCGATTCCACACCTGGAAATCAAGCCTTCCGGCCAGATCGCCGAGTTGGATCTGGTGCGGCGGGCCGAGCGCATCTGCGCCGTCAGCGAAGCCTTCGACGGCCCTTTTACGGGCCGGGCCTTGCTGATCTTCCCGGAAACCAGCAGCCTGCGGATACTGCGCTGCCTGATGCCGCTGCCACCCGATCCGCACCCGCTGTCCGACGACGAGGGCGAGGCGCTGGCCGAGGTAGGCAACATCGTGCTCAATGGTTGCCTGGGGTGTCTGGCCAACCTGATGGAAATGGAGATCGACGGCGGCGTGCCGAGCTGTCGCATCGGGTCGCCGGCTCAGGTGTTCGAGGGGCGGGCTTCTCCCTTCCCGGTGGACGAGCATGTGCTGTTCGTGCGCATCGACATGGGGCTCGCCGACCAGGGCGAGGGCGGCCACACGTTGTTCGTGCTGGACATCGGGTCGGTGGAGGCCTTCCTCGACGCAGTACGCCGTTTCCTGTCCGCGCAGGGACCGGGCGGGGTGGGCTGACCCCTTTGGAGGCCCGTCCTCGTCGGTCGATCCCGACGGATGTACGGCGAATTTACGGCTGACTTTCAGGACTTTTCATCCCTACCCTGACGCCGATTCCGAAGGCGGAGGAGAGGGCGGATGGCTCATCAGGGCGCTCGCAGTGACCGGGCCCGCGCGGTGCTCTTCATCGTCGAGAACCTGCCCGTGCCGTTCGATCGCCGGGTCTGGCAGGAAGCGACCACACTGCGCGCCGCCGGCTATCAGGTCGCGGTAATCTGCCCGGTCGGCAAGGGCTGCGAGGAACGCTACCAGGAACTGGACGGCATTCACATCTACCGCCACCCGTTGCCGGTGGAGGCGGATGGTGCCCTGGCCTACCCGGCGGAGTACGCCACCGCCCTGTTCTGGGAGATGGTGCTGGCGTGGCGGGTGCTGTTCCGCCACGGCTTCGACGCCATCCACGCCTGCAACCCGCCGGATACCATCTTTCTCATCGGCGGTCTGTTCAAACGCCTCCTGGGTAAGCGTTTCATCTTCGACCATCACGACCTGTGCCCGGAGTTGTACGAGGCCAAGTTCGGTCGGCGCGACTTCTTCTGGCGGTTGATGGTCCGGCTGGAGCGCTGGACGTTCCGCACCGCCGATGTGGTGATCGCCACCAACCAGTCCTACCGGGCCGTCGCCATCGAGCGCGGCGGCGTGGACCCCTCACGGGTCTTCGTGGTGCGCTCCGGCCCCAAGCTCGATCGGTTGCACATTCTGCCGCCGGTGCCGCGGCACCGTCACGGTCGCCGCTTCCTGATCGGCTACCTCGGCGTCATGGGGGTGCAGGAGGGGATCGAGTACCTCTTGGAGGCCATGCTTCATCTCATTCGCGACCAGGGGCGTCGCGACATTCATCTGGCCCTGGTCGGAGGCGGATCGCATCTGGCGGCGCTCCAGCGCCGCGCGGAGGAGCTTGGGGTCGCCGGGCATTGCACCTTCTACGGAAGGGTGCCCGATCAACTGCTGCTGGAGGTGCTGAACACCGCCGACGTCTGCGTGAATCCCGACACATGGAACGAGCTGAACGACAAGTCGACCATGAACAAGATCATGGAATACATGAGTCTCGCCAAGCCTATCGTGCAGTTCGACATGACCGAAGGGCGGTATACCGCCGGTGATGCCTCGCTCTATGCCCGCCCCAACGACGCCCTCGATCTGGCGACGAAGCTGGCCGAGCTGCTCGACGACGAGGAACGGCGACGGCACATGGGGGCGCTCGGCCGCCGCCGCGTCGAGGACGAACTTTCGTGGGAGCACGAGGCGCCCAACCTGCTTGCCGCCTACGAGGCGGCCTGGGCGACGCGGCCCGCCATGGGATGGGCGGCCCGACTGGGGCTGGGGGGGCGGTGAGGGGAGGCGTCCATGAGGAAGTTGGTGGGCGCGGTCGTGCGGTGGTCCGGTTTCAGCGCCGGCGCGCGCGCGCTGTGCGCCCGGCGGAGGATCACCATGGTCGTGTACCATGATCCGGCGCCCGATGTGCTGGACCGGCATCTCGCCTACTACACCAGCCACTACACCGTGATCGACATGAACACGGTGGAAATGGCGCTGCTGGAGGGGCGGTGGGACAGGCTTCCGCCTTATCCCCTGGTCATCACCCTTGACGACGGCCACCGGGGCAACGCAGCCCTGGCCGAAGTGTTTCGGCGCTACCGGGTGCGGCCGATCATCTATCTGTCAAGCCAGGTGGTGGGTACCCAGCGGCCATTCTGGTGGCAGACCGACGGCGCCCGCCAGCTTGGCATCGATGCCCTTAAGCGCCTGCCCGACCATCAGCGCCGGGCCTGTCTGGCCGAAGTCGGCACCGATCCCGAACGGCCGGTCACGGAGCGTCAGGCCCTGACCTGGGATGAGGTGAGGGAAATGGCGGCCGTGGCGGACTTCGGCGGGCACACCCGCACCCACCCCATCCTGCCCCGTTGCGCCGACTCCGACTGTCATGACGAGATCGCCGGCAGCAAGGCCGAGGTCGAGGCGGCCGTGGGCGTGGCCTGCCGGCATTTCGCTTATCCCAATGGCGATCATGGCGACCGCGAGGCGGCTTACCTCCGGGAGGCCGGTTACGCCACCGCGCGCGGCACCCGGGTAGGGTGGATCGGTCCCGAGGACGACCCCTATCGTCTCAAGGGGATCGTGGTGTCGGACGAGGCGTCGGTGGACTGGCTGGTGGTTCAGCTGACCGGCCTGCCGGGGTGGCTGCGCCAAGCGCGCCGCCGACGGCGGCGGACGGGCCAGACCGCGCAGGGGCACCCCGCGCCGGTCGCTGGATGATTCTTCCGGGGTGACTTTGGTGAGCGGCTTTGGAGAAGTAGCGTATTCGTAAGTATTAGCTATGAAGCATCAGGACTCTTTTCTTTAAAGGCCTGCCAAAATCATGTAACTTGTCTCGTGCCATTTTATCATGTGGCAACGGATAGAGATTGTGCGACACTTACTTCAACAACATTCGCGAGGCGTGGCGAAGAATATTAGATGTAGGTGCTTTGTTTGCTCTTTCGTTTATTGATAGGGCTGAAGATCTTCCGAAACGAGGAGGGGCGCCTTTCACATGCTGACAGCCACTGGTACCGGACCGACCTCAACGGTCTTCGTGATGGAGCAGGTTCGCCAGTACATCATCGACAACTTCCTGCTGGGGGACGATTCCGGGCTCGACAGCGCGGAATCGCTGCTCGACTCCGGGATCATCGACTCCACCGGAATCATGGATGTGGTGGCGTTCCTTGAGAGCCGTTTCGGCGTCACGGTCGAGGACGAGGACCTGATCGCCGACAACCTCGATTCCGTCCGGCGCATCGCCGGTTTCGTGGAGCGCAAGCTGGCCGCACAGAAGGCCGCTTGAGGAACTGGGGGACGTCACCGATGCACATCCTGGTTCACCACTTCCTGCGCGACAGCGCGCGGGACAGGACGGACAAGACGGCGCTGATCGTGGGCGAGACGCGCCATACCTTCGGCGAGATCGACCGCGCCAGCGACGCCGTAGCGTGCGCGTTGCAGGCCGATGGCGTGGCGCGCGGCGACCGCGTGGCGCTGGCCCTGGAAAACTCGGCCGAATTCGTCATCGCGGTGTGGGGCATCTTGAAGGCCGGCGCGGTGTTCGTGCCGGTCAACCCCACCACCAAGGCCGATAAACTGGCTTATATCCTGAACGACTGCGGTGTGAAGGCGCTGGTGGCGCAGGCGTCGCTGGCCCGTCAGGCGTTGCCGGCTCTCGACATCGCCCGCTCGGTCACGGCGGTTCTGTGGGTGGGAGACGGCGTGCCCGACGACGCACCGGGCATCGCCTGGGACGAGGTGCTGGCAGGACCGCGCCGCAACCCGACCGACCCCGGCGTGATCGACCTGGACCTGTGCGCCATCATCTACACCTCGGGCTCCACCGGGCGGCCCAAGGGGGTGATGCTGACCCACCGCAATATGATCAACACGGCGTGGTCGATCTCCACCTACCTCGGCAACGTCGCCGAGGACGTGGTGATCTGCCTGATGCCGCTGTCGTTCGACTACGGCCTGTATCAGGTGGTCACGGGGGCGCGGGTGGGCTTCACCGTGGTGCTGGAGAAGTCATTCGCCTATCCGTTCGACACCATCCAGACCATGGCGCGGCACCGGGTGACCGGCCTGCCGGGGGTGCCGACCATCTTCGCCACCCTGTTGCAGATGGAGGCGTTTGAGAAGGCCGACCTGTCATCCTTGCGCTATATCTCCAACACCGCTGCCGCTTTCCCGCCGGCGCACATCCGGCGCCTGCGCCAGCTTCAGCCGCACGCCACGGTGTTTTCCATGTATGGGCTGACCGAATGCACGCGGGTGGCGTATCTCGACCCCGCCAGGCTCGACGACAAGATCACCTCGGTCGGCAAGGCCATCCCGAACTCCGAAACCTGGATCGTCGACGAGGTCGGCAACCGCGTCGGTCCTGGCGAGGTCGGCGAGTTGGTGATCCGCGGCTCCAACGTCATGCGCGGCTATTGGGGCAAGCCGGATGAGTCCGCCAGGCGCCTGAAGGACGGGCCATTTCCGGGCGAGAAGGTGCTGTATTCCGGCGACCTGTTCTGGGCCGACGCGGAGGGCTTCCTGCACTTCGTCGCCCGCAAGGACGACGTGTTCAAGTGCAAGGGCGAGAAGGTCAGCCCCAAGGAAATCGAGAATGTGCTGTACGAACTCGACTCGGTGGCTGAGGCCTGCATCGTCGGCGTGCCCGACAACATCGACGGCACCGCCATCAAGGCTTACGTCGTGCCGCGTCAGGGCTCCAACCTGACCGAGGCGATGGTGCGCCAGCACTGTCGGGCGCGGCTGGAAAGCTATCTCGTGCCGAAATTCGTCGAGATCAGCGGCGTCCTGCCCAAGACCGAGTCCGGTAAGATCAAGCGCACCGCGCTGGCCGAATTTAACTAAGGCGCGGAGGGAAGCCCATGTGCGGTGTGGCCGGCGTTATGGCGGGCCAGGGAGGGGATTCCCCCTCCCTGGAGGAACTGAAGCGGATGATCGCCATGCTGGGCCATCGCGGCCCGGACGGCTATGGCTTCTACCGCGACCTTTCGATCGGGCTGGGCCATGCCCGGCTGTCCATCATCGACCTTACGACCGGCGGCTTCCAGCCGATCCATAACGAGAACCGGACGGTGTGGATCGCCTTGAACGGCGAAATCTTCAATCACATCGAACTGCGCCGGCAGCTTGAGACGCGCGGGCACCGCTTCTACACCGATACCGATACCGAGGTGATCGTCCACGCCTACGAGGAGTGGGGGGACGACGCCTGGGAGCGGCTCAACGGCCAGTTCGCCATCGCGCTGTGGGATGCCCGTGCCCGCTGCCTGTGGCTGGTGCGCGACCGCCTGGGCATCCTGCCCATGCACTATGCCCGCGTCGGCCGGCATGTGGTGTTCGGGTCGGAGGTCAAGGCGCTGGTGGCGGGCGGTCGCGTCGAGCCCCGCTTTGATCCGGCGCGGCTGGCCGAGGTGTTCACCCGCTGGTCGGCCGCCCAGGATGCCACGGTGTTCGAGGGCGTGCGGCAGGTGCGGGCCGGCGAGGCGCTGCGCATCGACGCGGATTTGGCCATCACCGCGCGGCGCTACTGGCGGCCGTCTCTGGCGGTCGATCCGGCCTTGGCCGCCCTGACGCTCAATGAGGCGGCGGAAGAACTGGCGGCCCGGCTGGAGCAGGCGGTGCGGCTCAGGCTGCGGGCCGACGTGCCGGTGGGAGTGTATATCTCCGGCGGGCTCGATTCCTCGGTGGTGGCGAGCCTGGTGCGCCGCGAGGCGCCCGACATGGTCCAGAGCTTCGGCATCCGCTTCGCCGACCCCGCTTTCGACGAGACGGCGCAGCAACGGCTGGTCGCCGGGCATCTCGGCACCGCCCACCATGAAATCATGGTCGGAGCCGACGACATCCAGCGCGTGCTGCCCGAGGTGGTGTGGCACTGCGAGGCGCCGCTGCTGCGCACCGCTCCGGCACCGTTGTTCCTGCTGTCGGGGTTGGTACGGCAAAGCGGCATCCGCGTCGTTCAGACCGGCGAGGGGGCCGACGAGTGGCTGGCCGGCTATGACGTGTTCAAGGAGGATCAGGTCCGCCGCTTCTGGGCGCGGCAACCGGACTCGCGCCTGCGGCCACAGCTTCTGGCGCGGCTGCATCCCTTCACGGCGCAAAAAGGGGCCAAGGGCAGCGCGCTGTGGCAGGAATTTTTCCGCCGCGGCCTGACGGAGGTGGTTCATCCCTTCTACTCCCATCTGATCCGCTGGCGGAACACGGCGTGGACGTTGCGCTTGCTGGCTCCGGAGGTGCGCGACGGTTTGGAGCTGGAGCGGATGGAGGCGGCGGTGGCCGCCGACCTGCCGGCCGGCTGGCGCGACTGGGACCCGCTGGCCCGTGCCCAGATGATCGAGATCGACACCTTCCTGACGGCGCATCTGCTGTCCTGCCAGGGCGACCGGGTGGCGATGGCCCATGGAGTGGAGGCGCGCTACCCGTACCTCGATCCCGATGTCGTCGATTTCTGCGCCGGCCTGCCGGCCCGCCTGAAGCTGTTGGGCCTGCGCGACAAGCGGCCCTTGCGGCGGCTGGCCCGCCGGTTGTTGCCGGACGAGATCGCCCAGCGGCCGAAGCGCCCCTACCGGGCGCCGATGACCACGGCGCTGTTCGGTACACGAGCGCCGGATTACGTCCGCGACCTCCTGTCCGACGGCGCGCTCGACCGGATGCGGCTGGTGGATGGCGCCGCCGCGCGGTTGCTGGTGGCGCGGGCGCACCGGCAGGACGGGCGGATGACCGGCGAACGCGAGGAGATGGCGCTGGTGGGGCTTTTGACCCTGCAACTCCTGGCTCATGCCTTTCTTGAGGATTTTTCCGCGCGTGCCGCCGAACGACGCGCCCGCCTGGAGGACAGCCCGGTGCATGTCCTGGTGGAGCGCCAACAGCAATGGGAGCTTGAATGACCATGGTAAATGGCCGCCTTGCCTTTGGTCCCGGCGTACTGGCCATCGACGCCGCCGCCGTCGCGCGCGACATCGAGCAGTCCATCGTGCGTCTGGTCGGCCGCTCGCTCAACCGGCGCGGCGTCGTGGTGGGAGTGTCGGGTGGTGTCGACTCGGCCGTCTGCGCGACGCTCGTGGCGCGGGCTCTGGGGCCGGATCGGGTGCTGGCCCTGATGATGCCGGAGGCCGGCATTTCCGATGACGGCACCCGCCGCGCCCAGAACCTGTGCGCCCGCCTCGGCCTTCAGCCGCTGACCGAGGACATCACCGCCGCGCTGACCGGGCTCGGCTGCTATCGACGCCGGGATGCCGCCATCCGCCGCGTGTTCCCCGATTACCAGACCGATTGGAAGCATAAGATCGCGCTGGCCGGCGGTCTGATGGATGAGGACCGCGTCAGCTATTTCAACCTGACGGTCGAATTGGCATCCGGCGAGCGGCGGACTGTGCGGATGCCGGTGGAGATCTATCTGGAAGTGGTGGCCGCCACCAACATGAAGCAGCGTGTGCGCAAGCTCATCGAATACCACCACGCCGAACGCCTGAACTACGCCGTGATCGGCACGCCCAACCGGCTGGAGTATGAGCTGGGGTTTTTCGTGCGCGGCGGCGATGGGTTGGCCGATCTCAAGCCCATCGCCCACCTCTACAAGACCCAGGTCTACGCCCTGGCCGAGTTCCTCGGCGTGCCGGAGGACATCCGCAGCCAGCCGCCGTCCACCGACACCTACAGCCTCGACCAGACCCAGGAGGAGTTCTACTTCGGCCTGCCGTTCGATCGGCTGGATCGCCTGCTGTGGGCCTTCGACCACGCGGTCGAGTTGACGGAGGCGGCGCGGCCGGAAGGGCTGACGTCGGAGCAGGTGGAGCGCGTCTACCGCGACATCGCCCGCAAACGCCGCGTGGCCGCCCGCTCGCTACGCGACGCGCTGTTGATCGAGCCGGTGGACATGGTGACGGAGGCGCCGTGAGCACCCTTGCCCGCGCCCAGGGCGTCAGCCGCTATCAGCCGGAAGATGCCGAGGCGTTGCACGCCTTTCAGCGGGAAACCTTCGGGCCGGAGGCGCGACAGGCCGACCCCGCCTATTTCCACTGGCTGTTCGAGGAAAACCCCCACCGCGAACCGGCCGGCATCCACTTTTGGTTGGTGCGGCGTCAGAACGCCGTGGTCGGCCAGCAGGGCGGGGTGCCGTTCCCGCTGAAGGTGGGGGCCGGGACAGCGCGGGCCTCGTGGGCCGTCGATCTGATGGTGGCGCCGGCATGGCGGCTGCGCGGGGTGGGGCCGGTGCTGACTGAGACCCAGGCCGCTTCGGCCGACGTGGTGCTGGCGCTCGGCATCTCCGACCCCGCCTACAAGGCGTACCAGCGCGCCGGCTGGATCGACCTGGGGCATATCCCGATCTATCTGCGGCCGCTCGACATTCGCCGCTGCCTGGAGGTAATCCCCGAAGGCGGCGAATGGCTGCGGCGGCTGGCGCGTCTGGCGGCGCCGATTGCCGAAGGGGCCGTGCCGGCGGCTCGCGCCATGGCGGCAGTGGCGGGCACGCGGCTGGAACCGGCGGACGCCTTCGACGCCCGCGCCGATGCCGTATGGATCGAGGCGGCGCCGCGCTATCCGGTGATCGC
>DASPMK010000316.1:0-4408 GCA_035627075.1 Azospirillaceae bacterium | reverse complement strand
ACAGGGGGCGGTTCTCGGGTGTCCACATGGCGGCTGTCCAATCGGTGACGCCGACGAGCGAATCACAGCCGAGTCAACGACTTCAACCCCTTTTCACTATCCCCTTGATCCGATTCAGCACCTTCCCGGACGGACACTTAGCGGCGAGCACTACAAGCCCCGAAAGCCTGGAGGAGGTGACACATATTATGCGAACAACAGTAGCGTTCGCATTTTATGTGTCACAATTCGCACTTTATGCGTCAAGCGACAAACAAAGAAGAAGATCAAACATCCAAATTCGCAACCTTCAGCGCGTTCTCCTGAATGAACTCCCGCCTCGGCTCAACCACATCGCCCATCAAGGTGGAGAAGACTTTTTCCGCCTCGTCGGCGTGATTCACCTTCACCTGCAACAGCGAGCGCTTGGTTGGGTCGAGAGTTGTTTCCCACAGTTGTTCCGGATTCATCTCGCCCAAGCCCTTGTAGCGCTGGATCGTTGCGCCCTGGCGGCCTCGGTCGAGCACCGCCATTACCAACGCCATCGGGCCGGACAGGGGGCGCGGTTCCTTGCTCTTTTCCTGGAATTGCGCCGAACCGGCAAAGCGATGCTGCAGGTCCGGCGCGATCTGGTCCAACCGCCGGGCCTCGACCGAGCGCAGCAGGTCGGTGTCCAACACATGTCGGTGCGTCACGCCGCGCCGGGTGCGGGCCAGCGCGAAGCCGCCGTCCATCATCGCCTCACCCCGCCATGCCGAGGGCGCGCCCTCCGTCACGCCTTCCAGCGCGTTCAGGCGGCGCGCCACGATATGGGACAATTCCGCCGCCAGATCGGCCTCGGTGATCAGCCGCACCGACAAGGCCCCGGCGATCGCCGCTTGCTCCACCACCGCCAAACTGCCGGTCTTGCGGGCCAGAGCATCCAACTGGTGGCGCGCGTTGCGCAGTTGATCGACCAGGGCCTTCAGGTCTTCGCCCATCACCAGCGTGCCGTCATGCAGCGTCACCGACACGTCCTCGGCGCCCTGCTCGATCAGGTAATCCTCAAGCGCCCGGTCGTCCTTCAGGTAGCGCTCGCGTGAATTGCCGCGCTTGATGCGGTAGAGCGGCGGCTGGGCGATGTAGAGATAGCCCCGTTCGATCAATTCCGGCATCTGCCGGTAGAAGAAGGTGAGCAGCAAAGTGCGGATATGGCTGCCGTCCACGTCCGCGTCGGTCATGATGATGATCTTGTGATAGCGCGCCTTGCCCGGGTCGAACTCCTCGCGCCCGATGCCAGTGCCGATGGCGGTAATCAGCGTGCCGATTTCCGCCGAACTCAGCATCTTGTCGAACCGTGCCCGTTCGACGTTCAGAATTTTACCCCGCAGCGGCAGGATGGCCTGGAACTGGCGCGAACGCCCCTGCTTGGCCGAGCCACCGGCCGAGTCGCCTTCGACGATGAACAGTTCGGATCGCGCCGGGTCGCGTTCCTGGCAGTCCGCCAGCTTGCCCGGCAGACTGGCCATGTCGAGCGCACCCTTGCGGCGGGTCAGTTCGCGGGCCTTGCGCGCGGCCTCGCGGGCCGCCGCCGCTTCCACCACCTTGGCGACAACCTTCCTGGCCTCGGCCGGGTGCTCCTCAAGCCACTGTGCCAGCCGCTCGGCCACCACCGCCTCGACGACGGGGCGAACCTCGCTCGACACCAGCTTATCCTTGGTCTGGCTGGAGAACTTGGGGTCCGGCACCTTGACCGACAGCACGCAGGTCAGCCCCTCGCGCATGTCGTCACCCGACAGCGCCACCTTCTCCTTCTTGGCGATGCCGGATTCAGTGGCGTAGTTGTTGATGGTGCGCGTCAGCGCCCCGCGGAAGCCGGCCAGATGGGTGCCGCCGTCCTTTTGCGGGATGTTGTTGGTGAAGCACAGCGTCGTCTCGTGATAGCTGTCGTTCCACTGCAATGCCACGTCGACGCCGATGGTGACGCCGTGTTCGGTCTGCCGCTCGCCGCGAATGGCGATGGTCGGCTTGTGCAGCGGCTCCTTCGAGCGGTCGAGCCAACTGACGAACGCCTCCAGTCCGCCTTCGTAATGCAGTTCCACCACCTTGGGCTCGACGCCGCGCGCGTCCGTCAGCACCAGCAGCACGCCGGAGTTGAGGAACGCCAACTCGCGCAGACGGTGCTCCAGGGTGGCGAAATCGAAATCGGTCTTGGTGAAGGTTTCCTTGGACGGCAGGAAGGTGACCTCGGTGCCAGTCCGGGTCTTGCCGTCGTCCAAGACCGGCGCCGGGCCGCTGTCCTTCAAACCGGCCTCGGCGTCGCCGTGACGAAAGCGCATGGTCCACTCGCGCCCGGCGCGCCAGATGCGCAGATCCAGAATCTCCGACAGGGCGTTGACCACCGACACGCCCACCCCGTGCAGGCCGCCCGACACCTTGTACGAGTTCTGGTCGAACTTGCCGCCGGCGTGCAATTGGGTCATGATGACCTCGGCCGCCGACACGCCCTCTTCCTGATGGATGTCGGTGGGGATGCCGCGGCCGTTGTCGCGCACGGTAACCGATCCGTCGGCGTTCAGCATTACTTCCACACGGGTACACCAGCCGGCCAGCGCCTCATCGATGGCGTTGTCCACCACCTCGTAGACCATATGGTGCAGACCGGAACCGTCATCGGTATCGCCGATGTACATGCCCGGCCGTTTGCGCACGGCATCCAGGCCCTTCAGCACCTTGATGGAGTGGGCGCCGTAATCGTCAGCGGCGGGAACGGCGGGGGTGGCTTTGAGAGCTTCCTGAGTCATGGTCCGATTATACCACATGTTGCGGCGCGATGCGCACCGTCGTGCGGAATGGTGTGATTTTTAATAGGGCAGAATCCGCGCGTCCTCGATCCGGAACCGGCTGGCGCGCCCGGCCAGCGGATCGAACAGCACGGCATCCGTTCCAGTCATCCATGCCTGGGAGCCCAAGGCCAGAATCTCCTCGAACAGTGCCTCCCGCCGGGCCTCATCGAGGTGGGCCGCCACCTCGTCCAGCAACAGGACCGGCGAGGCTCCCCGCTCCGACGCCATCAACCGGGCGTTGGCCAGCACGATGGCGATCAGCAAGGCTTTCTGCTCACCGGTCGAGCACAGCTCGGCCGGCATGCCCTTGGTCCGGTGACGCACGGCGAGATCGCTCTTATGCGGTCCCACCGTGGTGGTGCCGCTGTCGGCATCCAACCGCCGCGCGTCGCGCAGGCGGCGGCGCAACTCGTCTTCGGCGGCCAGCGCCGGCCGGTCGTCCAGCCAACCCTCCACCGCGCCGGTGACGGCGATGTCGGCCGCCGGGAACGGCCCCAGCCCGGCGGCCACGGCCGCTTGCAGGCGGCGCACGGTATCGCGCCGGGCGGCGGCCACCGCCACCCCGGTGGTGGCCATCACGTCTTCCAGACCCGACAGCCACGCGTCGTCGAAACGGCCGTCGCGCAGCAACCGGCCACGCTCGCGGCTGGCCTGCTCGTAACGGCTGAGGCGGCCGGCGTGCGCCGGATCGAAGCCGAACACCAGACGGTCGAGGAACCGCCGGCGGCCGGCGGCACCCTCCAGGAACAGCCGGTCCATTTGCGGCGTCAGCCACAGCACGGTCAAGTGCTCGGCCAGCGCCGTCTGGCCTTTGACCGGCTGGCCGTCGATGCGCAGCAGGCGGCGTTCGGAGCTTTCCCCCGCCGCCGGGTCGCGCCCCGTCCCGATGTCCACCGGCCCCAACCGGGTTTCGACGGTGGCGGCCACCGCCCATCCCTCGTGGGTCCCGATCTGCGCCACTTCGGACAGGCGGGTTCGGCGCAAGCCGCGACCGGGCGCCAGGAACGACACGGCTTCGAGGAGGTTGGTCTTGCCGGCGCCATTGGGGCCGGTCAGCACCACCGGCCGGCGGTCGGCGACCAGGCGCAGGGTGCCGTAGCCGCGAAAGCGGGTAAGCGTGAGGCGCGAAACGGCCACCGCGGGCTCGGGGTATACCGGCTGAACGAGTTTCAAAGCGTGAGCCAAGAGCGATCCCTGGAACGGGGGATGCAAGGGGCCGACACCCCCTGCCTTATCACACCCGCATCGGCATCAGCACGTAAAGCGCCGTTGGGTCGGCGACGTCGCGCACGATGGTCGGCGACGCGGCGTCGGCCAAGGCGAAACGCGCGCCCTCGCCTTCGATCTGCTGGGTGATGTCCAGTAGATAGCGAGAGTTGAAGCCGATTTCGAGAGGCCCGTCGGAATAATTGACTTCCAATTCCTCGGTGGCACTGCCGGCCTCGGGGCTGGTTGCCGAAAGAGTAAGGGCGCCGCGCTGAAGCGCCAGCTTTACCGCCCGGCTCTTTTCCGTGGAAATGGTGGCGACGCGGTCCACGGCGGCGGCGAAGATCTTGGCATCCACTTCCAAAATCTTGTCGTTGCCTTGCGGGATCACGCGCTCG
>DASPMK010000315.1:0-5176 GCA_035627075.1 Azospirillaceae bacterium | reverse complement strand
GCACAAACTGGATATCGCCGGGCGCAATCTGGCGCCTATTTCGGTGACGGTGATGCTGGTTTTGGCCGGCATGGTGCCGTTGCATGTGCCCGAATACGATCAGGTCGCGCCGTCGCTGGCGCTGATGGCGGTTTATTATTGGGGTATCCACCGTCCCGATCTGGTGCCGCCGTCGGCGGCCTTCGCCGTTGGCCTGTTGCAGGACCTGTTGTCCGGCGCGCCGCTGGGCATGAACGCGCTGGTGCTGGTGCTCGTCCACTGGGTGGTGGTGAGCCAGCGGCGCTTTTTCCTGGCCAACTCCTTCCTGCTCCTGTGGTGGGGCTTCACGCTGATCGTGCTGGGGGCGATGCTGTTGCAGTGGTTCGCCTATTCGCTTCTCAGCCTGACGATTATGCCGATCGAAGCGGGGATGTTTCAGGCGTTCCTGACCTTGTCGCTGTTCCCGCTGTTCGCGTGGCTGTTCATCCGCGTCCACCGCGCGTTCCTTCAGCCGCATTGACGGAAAGTCCTAAAGGAATTCCGGCACCCCATGGACCGTGATACCGACCGCTATCGCACGCTGACCCGCCGTGGCCTGGTGCTGGGTGGCATCAAGGTGGGGCTGTTCTCCACGCTGGTGGCTCGCCTTTATTATCTCCAGGTGATGGAGGCGCAGCGCTTTACCATGCTGGCGGAGGAAAACCGCATTTCCCTGCGTCTGGTGGCGCCGACGCGTGGCGTCATCGTCGATCGTTTCGGCGTCGCTTTGGCCGTCAACCAGCAGAACTACCGCGCGGTACTGGTACCCGAGCGCACCCGCGACGTTTCCCAGACGCTGGACCTCCTGTCGCAGATCGTGCCGCTGTCGGACGCCGACCGTCGGCGCATCCAGCGTGAGATTCAGCGTAAGCGCCGGTTCATGCCGGTGACGCTGAAGGAGAACCTGACCTGGGATCAGGTGGCGCAGATCGAGCTGAACACCCCCGATATGCCGGGGGTCGCCATCGAGGTCGGCGAGATCCGCTCCTATCCCTTCGCCGAGGCTACCGCGCACTTTCTGGGATATGTCGGTGCCGTCGCCGAGTCCGAACTGAACGGCGATCCGGTGCTGGGCCTGCCGGGCTTCCGAATCGGCAAGGGCGGCATGGAGAAGTACCACGAAAAGGAATTGCGCGGCGTGGCCGGCAACAGCCAGTTGGAAGTCAACGCCGTCGGGCGCGTTATCCGTGAATTGGCGCGCGACGAGGGACAGCCCGGTCGCGAGATCACGCTGACCGTCGACATCGCGCTGCAACAGTTCTGCCAGGAGCGCCTGAAATCGCAGGCGAGCGCGGCCTGCGTGCTGATGGATATCCACACCGGCGGCGTCTACGCGTTGGCGTCGAACCCCAGCTACGATCCCAACCAGTTCACCACCGGCATCTCGGCCGAGCTGTGGGAGGAGCTTCTCTCCAACCCGACCTCGCCGCTGACCAACAAGTGTATCGCCGGGCAATACGCGCCGGGCTCCACCTTCAAGCCGATCGTGGCGCTGGCGGCGCTTGAGGCGGGGTTGATCAACGCCCGCCATACCGTTGTCTGTCCCGGCCATATGGACCTGGGCGACCACCGCTTCCACTGTTGGAAGTCCAAGGGCGGTCACGGCGCGGTCGACCTGATCGACGCGCTCAAATACTCCTGCGATGTCTATTTCTACGATCTGGCGCGCCGCATCGGCATCGACCGCATCCACGACATGGCGAAACGGTTCGGCCTGGGCCAGATGCTCGGTCTCGATCTGCCGGGGGAGCGGCCGGGCCTGATTCCGTCACGCGAGTGGAAGCAGAAGGCGTTGAAGCAATCCTGGCAGCAGGGCGAGTCCCTGATCGCCGCCATCGGTCAGGGTTATGTGCTGTCCACTCCCCTTCAACTGGCGGTTATGACCAGTCGGCTGGCCAACGGTGGCTACGCCGTCAAGCCGCACCTGACCAAACAAATCAAGGCCAGCAAGTCCGAGACGGTGGTGTGGCCAGCCATCGGCGTGCAGAAGCAACATCTGGACATGGTGCTCCAAGGGCTGAACGCCGTGACCAACCACCCCCGCGGCACCGCCTATAAGGCTCGCATCAGCGATCCGGCGACGGAGATGGCCGGCAAGACCGGCACTTCGCAGGTGCGCCGCATCACCATGGCCGAGCGATCCACAGGGGTGATCAAGAATGAGGACCTGCCGTGGCGCGAGCGCGACCACGCGCTGTTTATTTCCTACGCCCCGGTGGCGGCGCCGCGCTATGCCTGCGCCGTGATCGTGGAGCACGGCGGCGGCGGTTCGTCGATTGCCGCTCCTATCGCCCGTGACATCCTGGTCGAATGCCAGAGGCGCGATCCGGCACGCGCCACCTACACGGCGGCTCAGGCGCGGGATGAGGCGCTACACTGGCGTAACGGCTGATCCTGGCCGATGCCGGTGATCCGCATCGCCACCTGCTTGGTGTAGGGGGCCAGCGCGATCACCTCGTACCGTACGCCGTACGCCTGAACGTACTCCTGGAATGCTTTGTACTCGTCCTGGGCCCAGGTGCGGTTGCCGATGTACTCGTCGAACACCAGCACCGTCCCCGGACGTATGCGCCCGGCCAGCGCCGTAAGCACCGTACACGCCGAGGAGTAGATGTCGCTGTCGATGTTGACGAAGCGCACCGGCTCGGGGTGGGTCGTCAGGAAGGCGGGCAGGGTGTCCTCAAACCAACCGGGGTGCAGGGTCACGTTGTCGCGTACCGACGGCAGTTCGCGGCCGGTGGTCAGAATGCCCTGGGGCTCGCTGCCCCAGGCTTCCGGGAGACCTTCGAAGGAATCGAAGCCGTGGACGGTCTGGCCAGCCTCCGCTGCGATCTGGTTGATGGAGGTGCCGCGGCGTACTCCGAATTCCAGCACCAGCCCCCGTACCGTCGCCTGCGCCAGGGCGTGGTGCAGCAGGAAGGCGCTGATGCCGAACAGCGCCACCTCCGGCGACAGCGCATCCAGGAGCGTCGACACCGAGTCCGCCAACGGTCGCCGTTTGGGATGTTTGGCCAACTTGTCGTCAAGGATGGCCCGGGCCGCGTCCAGGCGTCCGTCCAGGCGGTTGTAGACCCAGAGATAGGCCCAATACTTGCCATTGGCCCCGGCGCAGGAAACGGCGTTGTGGAGACGGCGCAACGCGTCCTCCAGGCCAGTGAGATGGAGGGCGGGGGCATGACTGCCGCACCAGGCGGCGGCGTGGTCCGGATTGCCGGCCAGCAGGGCGTCGTAGCTTGTCAACGCCGCTTCGGCCTCGCCCAGGTGAAGGTGGCAGAGCGCCTTTTCGTAGAGAAGGTCGTCGCTCGCATGCCCGTCCGCCAGCGCCATGTCTGCAAGCCGGATGGCGCCGGGATAACGGGCGTCCCGCCGGTAAGCGCTGACCAGCGCCTCGCGGATGCCTGGAAAACAGGGAGTGGATGCCGCCACCGTCTCGAACAGGGCAATGGCCCGGCCAGCGTCGCTGGCCAGGAGGTGGACGTTGGCGAGGTGGAAGAGGGCCTCCGGATCGCCCGGCAGGTCTTCGACCGCGCGGCGGAGATGAGGCAGGGCGCGGGCGTGGTCGCGCCGGCCGGTGTGGGCGGCACCCAGCAGCAGATCGCGGCGCGGCGACGGCGTGGTCAGCGTTGTCAAATGCTTGAGCGCGGCATCGAAGCGGCCGGCGGCAATCAGGTCGCGCGCAGCGGTCAAATCGGGATCGCTCACAGTGCGAAAGCCTCTGCGGCTTGGGGTGGACGATGTAGGCCATTCGCCATGGTCGGCGGCGGGAATCAACACGGGAATTCTAAGATCGATAATTTTTCCGATCTTCCTCGTTTTAGGTATCGACAGGCTCTTGCCACCTTGGTATAAGCCCGCCCACACGATGACGGGGCGACGCTTCGGAGCGTGCGGCGAAGCCGGAAGGCGACGCCCGGTGGAATGGGCGCATAGCTCAGTTGGTAGAGCAGCTGACTCTTAATCAGCGGGTCCAAGGTTCGAGTCCTTGTGCGCCCACCATTCCACCACAAGAAAATCAATGACATAGCAGTGGCAGATGGGCGACTGTCAGAGTTTGGAAAACTCTGACGTCAGAGTTCAGTCAGCGGCTTGTTCGCGCTTCGCCCCCTGCCGCTCCTCATGGGCCACCAGCTTGGCAATCGCCGCGTCGGCCATTTCCCCGTTCAGCGCCAGATAATGCTTCAGGATGCCGTAGGCGCTGGCCTCATTGTGGCCGGTGATCGCGCAGATTTCCGGGATGGTGCAACCGGCCTCCGCCAGCTTCGTCACCGCCGTGTCGCGGGTGTCCATGAACCACACGTCGGCGATCGACGGCACGGCCGATGCCACGCCCTCTCGGATTGTCGAAAACTCGTGGCGGAAGGTGTCCGCCACCCACGGCTTTCCCGTTTGCTCGTTCCACAACGCGGTGGGAACCTTGTTGCCCGAGTCGCTCCGCCGTTGCTGGGCGGCCTTGAAGCGCTCGGCGGCGCGAGGGTGCAGTGGGATAGCGACGCGCGCACCGCGCTTCGACTGACGCAGGTGAACGCGGAGTTGTCCATCCTGTCCGCTCTGGATGGCGATCGCCGGCAGCTTCAGCAAGTCCCCCTGACGCTGGCCCAGGTAGACGCCATAGATCACGGCATCCCCCAGGGAATGCCATCCGAAAACAACACCACCGCGTACATCAGGCACGTGGCAGCGCACCTGGGCGTGGCCCCTGACGAGGTGATCGACGTGCACCGGTACGATCACCTGCGTCCGCTGCCCTGGGGCTGAGATCGCCCAGGGTGGAATGCATTCTCCTGCGGTTGTAAAGTAAGCGGGGTGTGATCGCACGGGATCAGGTGTTGACGGCCGGCTTGCAGTTCCATGGGAGCAGTTTCCCGCCACGCCTGCACATGCTGGCGCCAGAAAGCCTCTCGATCCGTCCCCGACATGCAGTTCCTCCGCTGATCTGCAACCAGCGGAATATTTCCCGAACCCGAACGATCGAGGGCGTGTCGTCAGGCAGCGCTTACGTTGCGGATGCGCAGCAGACGTCACCTTCGACGAGGATCGGGCGGGCAACCGCAAGGACCACGCCCCGGAAAACCTCGCTACCTTGCGCAAACTCGCCCTCAACATGCTCAAACGCGCCCGTCCCGACATCTCCGTGCGCCGCAAGCGCAAACGCTCAGGA
>DASPMK010000314.1:0-18016 GCA_035627075.1 Azospirillaceae bacterium | reverse complement strand
GCCGCCGACGGCCGCCCCGCCCGCCGCCCCGACGCCGCCGCCGACCAGCGCGCGGTTTTGCTGATCCGACAGATTTTCGCACGCCCCGACCAGCAACAGGCCAAGACCGAGAACGCAAAGCTTGATGCGCGACACGGGTTTCTCCCTCGTTGGGTTGGACTGCACCGTCACCTCCCTCCCACAACACGCGAGGCGCCCGTTTTGTTCGCGGGGGCGCGGAACCTTCCTCACCGGCGGGGGTTGTCCGCTTCAGAAACCAAGGGCTTGAAGCGGGGATTTGAGGGAAGGAGGCGTCCATGCGGCATATCCGGAAAACGGCGGCGGCGGCGCTGATGGCGCTGTCGCTGGGCGCGTGCCAGACCCAGTCGACCGGCGAAACCATCGGCACCCTCGGCGGGGCGGCCGGCGGCGCGCTCCTGGGCTCCCAGGTCGGCCAGGGCGGCGGACGGATCGCCGCCACCGCCATCGGCACGCTGGCTGGCGCCTGGGCGGGGCGTGAACTGGCGCGGCGGATGGGGGCCGGCGATCAGCAACGGGTGACCTCGGCCGAGCAGACGGCGGTGGAGCAGGGCGAAACCATCACCTGGAATAATCCCGAAACCGGCAACCGCGGTACCGTCAATCCGGGCGACACCTATACCAACAGCGCCGGCCAGACCTGCCGGCGCTACACCCACACCGTCTACATCGAAGGCCGCGCCGAAACCGCGCAGGGCACGGCGTGCCGGCAGTCCGACGGCACATGGCGGCTGGTGAGTTGATCGGCGCGGTGGCAGAGGCTCTACCGCTCGTCCCGGGAAAATGGTAGAATCGCCCGTTCGATAAACGGAGTCCGTCTTGGCTCTGGGGGGATACAGGCCGGGGCGGATATAAGGAGAGCGGACGGAGAGGAATCATGACAACCGTCATGGGGGTGGGTAGCACCAATTCCGGGGGAAGCTACCCGAGCTTCAGCTATTCGAACCCGAACGTGCAGTCGACCGGCAACCTCAGCGGCTATTCGGCGCCGCAGTTGTTGAAGAGTAATTTCGCCCCCGACCGGGGCTCGCTGATGCCGCTGAACAGCAACACCGGCGGCAACATGGTGCCGCCGTCGCTGACCGGCCCCGCGTCGGTCGGCATCTCGACCAGCCCGGTGCCGGCGGCGCCGGTCGGTTACGGCTACACCTCGACCGGCGGCGCCACGGGCATGGGCGCCAGCATGATCGGCACGACCGTCAGCATCAGCGTTTAAAGGCCGCCGGAACTCCACGGTTCGGCGATACCCGGCATTGCCCACCCGGCGGACCCATCCGGCGGGGAGGAGCGGTGCCGGGATTTCGGCGTTGCGCCGGCAAGCCCTTGGTGCAGGAAGGGGGCGCGGGAAGGGCTGGAGGACGGCACTCCCGGTGGACATATGTTGGGAAGCCAATGTAAAAGAGCACCCTTGGCCCGATTGGACCTTTCGTCCGGCCGGGTGGTGAAGCCTCGAACCTGAGCGTCCTTGAATGCGAACCGCCAACGACATCCGCGCCACCTTCCTGGACTACTTCGCCAAGCACGGCCATCAGGTCGTCGAATCGAGCCCGCTCGTGCCGCGCAACGATCCGACCTTGATGTTCACCAACGCCGGCATGGTCCAGTTCAAGAACGTCTTCACCGGCGCCGAGACGCGGCCCTACTCGCGGGCGGCGACCTCGCAGAAATGCGTGCGCGCCGGCGGCAAGCACAACGACCTCGACAATGTCGGCTACACCGCCCGGCACCACACTTTCTTCGAAATGCTGGGCAACTTCTCGTTCGGCGATTACTTCAAGGACCAGGCGATCGAGTTGGCCTGGAACCTCATGACCCGGGAATACGGCCTGGCCAAGGATCGCCTGTTGGTCACCGTCTTCGCCGACGATGACGAGGCGTTCGGCCTGTGGAAGAAGATCGCCGGCTTCTCCGACGACCGCATCATCCGCATCCCGACCTCGGACAATTTCTGGCGCATGGGCGATACCGGCCCCTGCGGCCCGTGCTCGGAAATCTTCTTCGACCACGGTGACAAGGTGGCCGGCGGCCCGCCGGGGAGCCCCGACCAGGACGGCGACCGCTTCATCGAAATCTGGAACCTCGTGTTCATGCAGTACGAGCAGGTTTCGCCCGATCAGATGATCGCGCTGCCCAGGCCGTCCATCGACACCGGCATGGGGCTGGAGCGTCTGGCGGCGGTGCTCCAGGGCAAGCACGACAACTACGACACCGACCTGCTGCGCGCGCTCATCCTGGCCTCGGCCGAGGCGTCGAAGACCCACGCCGACGGTCCGCACGCCGTGTCGCACCGGGTGATCGCCGACCATCTGCGCTCGTGCTCGTTCCTCATCGCCGACGGTGTCTTGCCGTCGAACGAGGGGCGCGGCTACGTGTTGCGCCGGATCATGCGCCGCGCCATGCGCCATGCCCACATAATCGGCTGCCGCGAGCCGCTGATGCACCGTCTGGTGCCGGCGCTGATTCAGCAGATGGGCGACCAGTACCCCGAACTGATCCGCGCCCGCGCCCTGATCACCGAAACGTTGAAGCTGGAGGAAATCCGCTTCAAGCAGACGCTGGAACGCGGCCTGAAGCTCCTGGAGGAGGAGGTGGGTCGCTTGGGCGAGGCGGCGCCGCTGCCGGGCGATGTCGCCTTCAAGCTCTACGACACCTTTGGCTTTCCGGTGGACCTGACGCAAGACGTGCTGCGTGGCCAGGGGCGCGCGGTGGATACCGCCGGCTTCGAGGCCGCCATGGCCGAGCAAAAGCGCAAGGCGCGCGAGTCCTGGGCCGGTTCGGGCGAGGCCGCGACCGAGCGGCTGTGGTTCGAATTGCGCGACGAGGTCGGCGCCACCGAATTCCTGGGCTACGACACCGAGGTCGCCGAGGGCAAGGTGGTGGCCATCGTCCAGGGTGAAACCCGGGTGGAGACGGCCGAGGCCGGGCAGCCGGTCTATGTGCTCGTCAACCAGACGCCGTTCTACGGCGAGTCGGGTGGTCAGGTCGGCGACTCCGGCGTGATGTTCACGCCCGACGGCGTCGAGGCGACCGTGGCCGACACCCAGAAGAAGGTCGGCAACCTGTGGGTCCATGTGGCCCAGGTCACCCGCGGCACGCTGAAGGTGGGAGACGTGGTGGAACTGCGCGTGGACGCCCAGCGCCGTGCCGCCATCCGCGCCAACCACTCCGCCACCCACCTGTTGCACGAGGCGTTGCGCCGCCGTCTGGGCGACCACGTCACGCAGAAGGGCTCGCAGGTGGCGCCGGAACGGCTGCGCTTCGACATCAGCCAGCCGATGCCGCTCAACCCCGAGGACATCGCGGCGGTGGAGGCCGAGGTCAACCGCCGCATCCTCGCCAACTCCGAGGTGGTGACCCGCCTCATGTCTCCCGAGGAGGCCAAGGCCACCGGCGCCATGGCGCTGTTCGGCGAGAAGTACGGCGACGAGGTCCGGGTCGTCTCCATGGGCGGGCGCGAGGAAGGGGCGTCGAAGGAGTTCTCGGTGGAGTTGTGCGGCGGCACCCACGTCCGGCGCACCGGCGACATCGGCCTGTTCAAGATCGTCTCGGAAGGGGCGGTGGCGGCGGGCGTGCGCCGCATTGAGGCGCTGACCGGCACCGGCGCGCTCCAGTATCTTGTCGAGCGTGACCACATGCTGGCCGATGCCGCCTCGGCGTTGCGCGTCCAGCCGGCCGAGGTGCCGGCCCGCGTCGCCTCGCTGGTGGAAGAGCGCCGCAGGCTGGAGAAGGAACTTTCCGACCTGCGTCGCCAACTGGCGCTCGGTGGTGGTGGCGGGTCGTCCGGTGGCGGCATCAAGGAGGTGGCGGGCATCAACTTCGCCGCCCGCGTCGCCGAGGGCTTGGCGGCCAAGGACCTGAAGCCCATGGCCGACGATCTGAAGAAGCAGGTCGGCTCGGGCGTCGTGGCCGTGGTAGCGGTCAGCGAGGGCAAGGCCTCCATCGTCGTCGGCGTCACCGATGACCTGACAGCCCGCGTCAGCGCGGTCGATCTGGTGCGCGTCGGCTCGCAAGCCCTGGGCGGCAAGGGCGGCGGCGGCCGTCCCGACATGGCCCAGGCCGGCGGTCCCGACGGTGACAAGGCCAACGACGCCATCGTGGCCATTGAGCAGGCGTTGAAGGAAAAGGCCGTCGTCTGACCGCATTGAAATCAGCAGCGGCAGCAACGCCGGCTCTCTCTGGGCCGGCGTTGCTGATTCATCTGATGCGACAAAAAATCCGCGAAGCGGTATGTAATAGGGAGTAAAGTGAGGCCGCCGAAGAGGGCGATATTGACGGGGATCGGCCCGTGGGGAGGAAAGCCGATGGCGAAGATCGTATGGCGTGAAAAGCTGAGCGTGGGGGTGGAGGCCATCGACTCCGACCACCGCACGCTTATCGAGCATATCAATACCCTCGATTCGGCAATCCATGCCCAGGTCTACGATTCTCGTGCTGTGGCGATCACGCTCTTGCGGTTGATCGAATACACGAAGAAGCACTTCGAGCGTGAAGAGCGCATTATGGTGTCCGTGCAGTATCCCGGGTACATCGAACATCATCGCGAGCATGTGAAGGCGGTTCAGGCGATCGGCAATCTCTCCAAGCATTTTACCGAGGAACCCACCAAAAAGAACGCCGAGCACATCTACCAGTTCACCACCGACTGGCTGGTGAACCATATCATCATGTCCGACACCAAGATCACGCCCTACACCAAGACCGTGAAATTCTAGCGGCTTCATCTCTCCATCTCTCCGGGCACACCCGCGCATCTGAGAAGAGAGGCGGTAAGCTTCCGGAAGACGGTCGTCCATATTGTTATGTCCAACGCCAAGGTGGCGCCCTGTACGCGGGATGCCTGGTTCCAGGCTTTGGATGAAACGGTTTCGGCGGGGTAATGATGCGCAAGTTCAGCGGCACCGACAGCTACGTGGCGACCGAAGACCTGATGGTGGCGGTGAATGCCGCCGTCGCCCTGGAAAGACCGCTTCTGGTCAAGGGAGAACCCGGCACCGGCAAGACGGTGTTGGCGGTGGAGATCGCCAGGGCCCTGGGCAAGCCGCTCATTTCCTGGCACATCAAATCGACCACCAAGGCCCAGCAGGGCCTTTACGAGTATGATGCGGTCAGCCGCCTGCGCGACAGCCAGTTGGGCGAGGCGCGGGTACACGACATTTCCAATTACATCTTGCGCGGCAAGCTGTGGGAGGCGTTCGAGGCGCCCGAGGCTCCGGTCTTGCTGATCGATGAAATCGATAAGGCGGACATCGAGTTCCCCAACGACCTGTTGCTCGAACTCGATCGCATGGAGTTCTACGTCTACGAGACGCGCCAGACCATCAAGGCGGCGCGACGCCCCATCGTGGTCATCACCTCGAACAACGAGAAGGAACTGCCCGACGCCTTTCTGCGCCGCTGTTTCTTCCACTACATCCGCTTCCCCGACCCCGAAACCATGGAGCGGATCGTCGAGGTTCATTATCCGGGGCTCAAGAAGCTGCTGCTGCGCGAGGCCTTGGCGTTGTTCTACGACATCCGTGACGTGCCGGGCCTGAAGAAGAAACCGTCCACCTCGGAGTTTCTCGACTGGATCAAGCTGTTGATGGTCGAGGACGTGCCGGTCGAGGCGCTCAAGGTGAAGGACAAGGGCAAACTGATCCCGCCCTTGTACGGCGCCCTGCTCAAGAACGAGCAGGACGTCCATCTGTTCGAGCGGCTGGCGTTCCTGGCGAAACGGGAGCGGTGAAGGACGGAACCCCGTCCCCACCCACCCGAGTCCCTCAGTAGCCCACGGCGAGCAGACCGCCGACCGGGCGGCTTCGCCCCAACAGGCTGGCCAGCGGCACCGATGCGGCGGCGCCGAACCGGAGCCGTTCAATCCCGCGCAACAAATCCGAGCCGTCCGGCCCCGTCACCCGCACCGCCCCGGTACCCGCAGGGCGTACCGTATAGGCGGCGGCACGGCTTGAAAACACGGCCGTATCGGCTCCGGCGCCACCGTCCAGCGTGTCGTTGCCCCGGCCGCCGGTCAGGGTATCGTTGCCGGCCGCGGCGGCAAGGACGTTCGCCGCGTCGTTGCCGATAAGGCGATCATTCCCGCCACCGCCAGTGGCATTCTCGATGGTCACATTGCGCGGCAGGAAAACGGTGGATGGCTGCTGGACGACAGCGTCGTCCTCTTCCCCAGTGAAGGTCAGGTTGGCACCGAGATCCGACCAATTGCCCGGCCGCAGGTCGATCCGGCAGGCGTCACGGGTCGCCTGGTAGATGATGGTATCGGTTCCCCCGGCATCCCAGATCGACTGGCACAGCGCCTGACCCTGGCTGAACCGATAGGTGGTGTTGCCGGCCCCGGTTCGCGTGTTGGCGCCATAGAGGAACTGGATGGCGCGGATGTCAATGTCCATGGGAGTGGTCGACATATACGACATCTCAGACCACTCGTCGCCCGGCAGGACGCTGTACGACATCTGGGTGACGGTTACCACGTCGCGCGCCGCGGGCAGGGTAACGCCGGTTTCCTCCGCATCGAACGGATGCTTGAGGCCGAGCGCGTGGCCGATCTCGTGAACGGCGGTCGAGAAATCGTAGCTGCCGGGCTCCCAATCGCTGTCGCCCATGACGGGGTTGCAGAACCAGACATCGCCGTCGTACGGGTTTTCGCCGGGATAGTAGGCGAAGGCGGCGGTTTCGCCGTCGCCACTGGAATCGGTGCGTCCGAAGCGGATTTGCCCCGGCGTGCCGGACAGGTCCGACACCTCCCGGAATCGAATGTTGGCGACGGCGGCCCAGGAGGCCACCGCCAGCCGGACATTCGCCTTTTGGGTCGCCGTCAGTTCGGTTCGGCCCCGCCAGGGTGCCTCATCCTCGGTCGAGGGGCCATAGCCGGTGTCGGGATCGGTGGAGAACTGGCTGTCCTGCGTCACGAAGCTGTAGGTAACGGTAGCGCCGGCACCAAACTCGGCATCGGCATTCCAGCGGTAGGTTTCGCCGCCCAGGATCCCATCGATCTCGGTGTCCGGGGAAATCCGTTCCCGAATGGATGCATGCATGGTCTGTTGTGCTCGGCGAACAGTCACGGTTCCCTCCAATCCCTCGGCAGTGGAGAGCCTTACCACAGAAATGCGCTCAGTTCATCGCCGGTCCTGCTCCAACCGCGCCATTCCCGCTTCGTAGGCCTCGTCGAACCAGCTTTCCAGCCGGGTATTCAACCCCCGGCATCCGGCGTCGATCACCTCCTTGGCCCACGCGAAGTATTCGGCCTTACGGGCCAAATCCCAGTCGAAGGGGGGGCTGGTCACCATGGCGCGCAGGTTGGACGTCTTGTCCGCCAGCTTCAGCAACCGTGCCCGCGTCGAAATGTACGGTACGTGCTCCACCTGCTTGCGCTTGCGTTCGGCCTTGGGCAGGCGCTTGTCATCGGTGACTTCGGCCACCACGCCGGCCACCTCGGCCCCGAACAGCGCTTCGATCTCCTCGCGGGTGGCGTCGGTATCCTCGATGGCGTCGTGCAACAGGCCGGCGATCACCAGCGTCGGGTCCCGGCCTTCCGTCGCCTCGGCCAACAGGGACGCCACCTCGGCCAGATGGTTGACGTAAGGTTCGGCCCGCGCACCTTTGCGGCGCTGGTCGGCGTGTTTTTGCGCCACGAAATCGAAGGCGCGGGCGAAGGCGAGAACGGGATTCACGGGGGGGCTCTTTTCGCGTCGCTGAAATAGGGCCATAGTAGCGCAAACCCGCCTTTTCGGGAGCGGTTCCGGATGTTCACCACCTTCTTTTTCGAGCTTCGCAAGGCGCGGGTGCCGGTTTCGCTGAAAGAGTACCTGACGCTGATGGAGGCGATGAAGCGCGGGCTGGCCGATTACCGCGTGGAGGATTTCTATTACCTCTCCCGCTCGTGTCTGGTGAAGGACGAGCGCAATCTCGACCGCTTCGACCAGGTGTTCGGCCAGGTGTTCAAGGGCCTGGACCGCCTCACCGCCAACGGCGAGGCGGTGACGGCGGCGGACCTGCCGGAGGAATGGCTGAGAAAGCTCGCCGAACTCCACCTGACCGACGAGGAGAAGGAGCAGATCCGGAATCTGGGGGGCTGGGACAAGCTGATGGAAACCCTGGCCCAGCGGCTGGCCGAGCAGAAGGGGCGCCACCAGGGCGGCAGCAAGTGGATCGGCACCGCCGGCACCTCGCCCTTCGGCGCTTACGGCTACAATTCCGAAGGCGTGCGCATCGGCCAGACGGAAAGCCGCCACCGCCGCGCCGTAAAGGTGTGGGACAGGCGGGAGTTCCGCAATCTCGACGACACCGTCGAACTCGGCACCCGCAACATCAAGGTTGCGTTGCGCCGTCTGCGGAAATTCGCCCGCACCGGGGCGGCGGAGGTGCTGGATCTGCCCGACACCATCCGTTCCACCGCCCGCAACGCCGGCTATCTCGACCTGAAGCTGGTGCCGGAGCGGCACAACGCGGTCAAGGTGTTGCTGTTCCTCGATATCGGCGGCTCGATGGATGACCACGTTCGGTTGTGCGAGGAGCTGTTCTCGGCGGCGCGGACGGAGTTCAAGCACCTCGAACAGTTTTACTTCCACAATTGCGTCTATGAAGGCGTGTGGAAGGACAATCGCCGTCGGCATGACGACCAACTTTCCACCTGGGACGTCATCCGCACCTACAGTCCCGACTACAAGCTGATCCTGGTGGGCGACGCGGCGATGAGTCCGTACGAGATCGTCTATCCCGGCGGCGCCGTCGAGCACTGGAACCCGGAGGCCGGGCGGGTCTGGCTGCAACGCTTGCTGGAGCAGTGGCCGCACGCGGTGTGGCTCAACCCCAACCCGGCGGCGCAATGGGAGTGGACCGAGTCTACCCGTATCCTCAAGGGTCTGATGGGCGGGCGCATGTTCCCTCTGACCCTGGAAGGGCTGGACGCGGCGATGCGCGAGCTGAACCGCTAGGAGCCCGTTCTGGAGAAGTTTACTTAAGGGGTGGCCGGCGCGACAGGCGGCTGCGCCAGCCGCTTAATGAGGATTCGGTGCCCGGTTGTGATACCTTCCTGGCGGGCATTCCCCACTCATCCGCCTCCCCAACACCCCCATCCCCTGCTATAAACCCCTCCATGGCGTCCGACCCGACCCAGGCCGCCGTTGCGGCATTCCTCGGCGATCCGGCCACCCACGGCGGCCGGGAGGTGGAGCGCGTCGATACCCACGGCGCCATGGTCTTCCTGGCCGGCGACCTCGTGCTCAAGCTCAAGCGCGCCGTATCCTTCCCCTATATGGACTTTTCCACCCCGCAAAAGCGCCACCGCGCCTGCGAGGCGGAGGTGCGGCTGAACCGCCGCACCGCGCCCGGCCTTTATCTCGGTGTCGAGCCGGTGGTGCGGCGGCCGGACGGGACCCTGGCGCTGGGCGGGAAGGGGGAGGCGGTGGACTGGGTGGTGCGGATGCGCCGCTTCGACCAGTCCCGGCTATTCGACCGGCTGGCTGGGCGCGACGCTCTTACGCCCGACCTCATGCGCCGTCTCGCCGAGGCGGTGGCCGCCTTCCACGCCGGGGCCGAGGTGCGGCGGGACAACGGTGCCTCGGCCATGCGCTGGGTGGTCGAGGAGAACATCGCCGAACTCCGCGCCGCTCCCGAGCTGTTCGCGCCCGAGCGGGTGGAGCGGCTGGCGCGGCTGTCGGCGGCGGCGCTGGACCGGCTGTCGCCGCTGATGGACCGTCGTCGCGACGAGGGTTTCGTCCGCTTTTGCCACGGCGACCTGCATTTGCGGAACATCGTACTGGTGGACGGACGGCCGACGCTGTTCGACTGCATCGAGTTCAATGACGCGCTGGCCGTCATCGACGTGTTGTACGACCTCGCTTTCCTGGTGATGGACCTGGAGGCGCTGGGGCGGCGCGATCTCGCCAGCGCGGTCTTCAACCGCTATCTGGAGGAAACCGCCGACCTGGAGGGGCTGGCGCTGCTGCCGCTGTTCCTGTCGGCACGGGCGGCGGTGCGGGCCAAGATTTCGGCGAGCGCCGCGATGGCCCAGAGCGAGCCCGCGCGCGGCGACAATCTTCGCCGGGATGCGATGGCCTATCTGGAGCGGGCGGTGGAGCTCCTGGAGCCGGCTTGTCCACGGCTGGTGGCGGTGGGCGGCCTGTCGGGCACCGGCAAGACGACGCTGGCCCGCGCGCTCGCTCCCGGAATCGGTCCGGTGCCGGGGGCGGTGGTGCTGCGCTCCGACGCGTTGCGCAAGCGGCTGATGGGCGTGGGGGAAGAGGAGAGGCTGCCCGAGGCGGGCTATGCTCCGGCGGTCACGAAGCGGGTCTACGCCGAAATCCGCCGACGGGCGGGTGTGGCGCTGAGGGCGGGCCACGGGGTGGTGGCCGATGCCGTCCATGCCAGGGCGGAAGAACGGGAAGCCATCGAGCGGGTGGCGGATGAGGCGGGGGTGCCGTTCACCGGAGTGTGGCTCGATGCCGGGTCTGAGATCCTGGTGCGGCGGGTCGCGGCCCGCATGCACGACGCCTCCGACGCCACTCAGGAAGTGGTGCGGCGGCAACTGGCCTACGATCTGGGGGATGTTTCCTGGCTTCGGGTCGATGCGTCGGGGGATTTCCCCTTGGTCGTGGCGGCGGCGGGCGCCGCTCTCGAACCGTGACCGATCGATCCGGATAACCGGACGGAGAACCTGGGGGAAAAGGCGGCGGAGGGGGCAGGACCCGTCCCCTGTCGGGGATTTCGTGGGGTCCTGCCCGGTTCCTCGTGAGCATCGCAGTGCTCCTGCCGGCCGAACCAGTCTCCGCATTTCTCCAGGAGGTTCCATGGCGCCTGCGATCAGGGCCGGGAGCCTCCAGGAGGCGATCTCCGGGCTTAGAACAGCCGCAGGATCGCCTGCTGGGACTGGTTGGCCAGGCTGAGGGCGATGGTGCCGAGCTGCTGACGGGTCTGCAGCATCAGCATGTTCGCGCCTTCCTCGTTCTGGTCGGCCAGCGTCAGTTTGTTGGCACCTTCCACCAGCACGTCCGAGAATTCCTTGGTGAAGGTTTCGCGGGTCGTGATGATGTTCAGGTTGGTCGACAGCGCCTGTGCCGCCGAGCGCAAGCCGGCCTTGGCGTAGTCGATGCCGGCCACCGCCTTGTCGATGTCCGCGCGGTCGATCCAGTCGTTTTGCGCCGCGTCGAGACGCAGGCCCTGGCCGTCCGTCTGGACGTTCTGGCTGACCACCGTGATGTTGTTCGAGTTGATCTCGTTGAACTGGACGGTCAGGTCGTTCGAGGTGTTGGCGTCGGCCACCTGGACCGTCACCAGGCTCGACGCCTGTTCGGCCAGCGCCGCGCCGATGATGATCTTCTCATCGAGCGTCATGCGGACGGTGCCGCTGTCGAAGGAAAACGAGTTCTCGCCGTTCGACAGCTTGCCCAGGCCGCGCGGGTTCTTGCCGTCGCGCACCACCTCGGTGCCGGCCAGGTTGGTGGCCGCGATCTTGATGTCGACGTTCTTTTCCATGGTCGAGATGCCGTTGCCGCCGTTGACGGCCGCTTCCATCAGCTTGCGGTCCACGGTGAACGAAACCACCGTGCCCGAGGCGAAGGTTTCCGACACTTGCTTGTAGCGGGCGTTCTCGGCAGTGGCCGACACGGTGAAGTCGCCGCGCGGCTGGGTGCCCGACAGGGTGATGACGCCGGTGGTGGTGTTGGCGGTGGCGGTCACGCCCGAGATGTTGGTGCCGATCTGCGTCGTCAGGCTCTGCGCGATGTCGCCGACCGAGTCGCCTTCCTGGGCCTCGTACTGGTACATCTTGCCGGCCACCGCCAGCGTGAAGGTGTCACCCTTCTCGATGGTGCCGCCGAAGCTGACCGTCGCCGTCTTGCCCGAGGTCGACGAGGCGTTGGTCGTGATGTCGGTCAGGGCCGACTGGGTGTTGTCGAAGTACTTGACCGTGCGCGCCTCGTTGCCATCGGTGATGGTGAAGGTGCGTTCGCGGCCGACGGTGCCGCGGGTTTCGATGGTGACGTCGGAGAAGCTGCCGAGCTGGCTGGTCAGCGTGCCTTTGATATCCAGCGAGGTCAGGCCGCGAGCCTGTTCGGCGTTGGCGATGTCGGCCGGGTTGCCCGAGATGGCGCCGGTGCCGCGGACGCGGATCACATAGGTGTCGGCCGAGACGACGTTGGTGGAGCGGGCGTTGTCGACGCCGATGATGCTGTTGACCTGGTTGCGGCTCTCCGACGTGGAGTCGAGGCGCAGACCATTGCCGACCAGCAGGTTCTTGCCCTGATACCCCGAGTCCAGCGCGATCTTGTCGATCTGGTCCTTCAACTGGTTGAACTGCTTGGCCAGGGTGCGGCGGGTGGCGACCGAGGCGCCGTCGCTGCCGAGAGCGCCGTATGCCGCGGTGGTCAGGCCGCGCGCCTGCTCGATCAGGGCTTCGATGGCGTTCAGGCCCTTGTCGCCCGCCTTGATGGTGTTGATCGCCTGGCCCATGGCGTCTTTAAGGCTGGTCAGGTCGCCGGCCTTCTGGTTCAACCCCTTAGCGGCGAAAAATGCGGTCGGGCCGTCCAATGCGCTGTTGATCTTGTTGCCCGTGGACAGCGTGTTCTGCACGCGATCCATCTTCGACTGGGTGGACTGGAGGAGCAGCAGGTTCGCGCGCATGCTCGCGGTGAGTCCGACGTCATTGACAGCCATTTTTCGCCTCTTTGGAGGTGGGGGTTCGTTCCAAATTTTTTTGGACCGGCGCGGGTTTACCTGACCGTCCGCCGATTAAGGTGAGCAAGAGGCGTGCCAACTTCGGAAACTGGCGGAAAGTCGCGATTTTTCCCTTTTGCCCCCCGGCCACCCCTTAGGAATCGGGTCGGCTCCTCGCTGAGGGGACCTCTACTGGGAAATTTTGTTCCGGGGAGGAAAAATCGTTCCGTCGCGGTCGAAACGAATTGCCTGACACTTTTTGCCGAGCAAGCATGCGGGGGAGGAACGGTTTACCCCGTGACTCCGGCAAGATATGCTTGGGCACGGGCCTGATGCCTTTGGCCAGGCTGGTACAGGCGCCCAAGAGCGCCAGGGGAGGACTTTCACCATGACCATAAAGACTCTGCTGGTGCCGCTCACCGGCACCGACGCCGACCGGGGCGCCTTGGCGACCGCCATCGCCGCGGCGCGGCCGTTTGGGGCGCATGTGGACGGGCTGTTCGTGCGGGTGGACCCGCGCGACGCCGTGCCGCTTCTGGGGGAAGGCATGTCCGGCGCCATGGTCGACGAGATCATGCGGGCCGCCGAGGCGGAATCGTCCGCCGCCGCCGCCCGCGCGCGCCAGATCTTCGAACAGGCCGCGGCCGACGCCGGCGTGCCGCTGGTGACGGCGCCGGGCCAGCGGCAGGGCATGTCGGCCCGTTGGTGCGAGGTGACCGGCCGCGAGGACGAGGTCGTCAGCCACGAAGGCCGGCTGCGCGATCTTCTGGTCTTCTCCCACGTTGCCATGGACCGGGACTCCCCTGCCTATGTCACGGTGGAGACGGCGCTTTTAGGCGCGGCGCGACCGCTGCTCCTGAGCCCCGCCAAGATGCCGACCTCGATCGGCACGACGGTGGTGGTGGCCTGGAACGGCGGGTTGGAGTCCACCCGGGCGGTGGTGGGCGCGCTGCCGTTCCTGCGCCATGCCGAGACCGTCCATATCCTGACGGCCGAGACGGCCGTCACCGAAGCCTCCACCGCCGAGCGGCTGGCCGAGTATCTGGCCTGGCAGGACATTCCGGCCCGGATTGCCACCATCAAGCCGGGCGCCGAGGCGGTGGGAGCGGCGCTCCTGGCTCGCGCGGGCGACCTCGGTGCCGATTTGGTGGTGATGGGGGGATACGGACATAGCCGAATGCGGGAGATGATTCTGGGCGGCGTGACACGTTACGTTTTCAGTCATGCCGGCCTGCCGGTGCTGATGGCGCACTGAAGGCGATCCGGGGAGCCGCGGCGGCGCGGAAGTACCGATCGCCTCTGCCCGCCGTGGCATCCCTCCTCCCACTGGTTCAGTGGGAGTCGAGGCAAAGGGCCGGTCCACCTGCGGGGGGGGAGACGCGAGCCATGTTGACCATCGACGACTGCATTGCCCTGTGTGATCTGACCGAGGACGAGATCGACGCCATCGCCGAGCACGAGCATGTGCCCGAGATGGTGGCGGTGGAGATGGGTAGCTACCTCATCCACTTACCCGACGGGCGCAGGCGCATCCGCACCATCATTCGTGACGACATCCGCGCCGCCCAGGCGCGTGACGATACCCTGCACGCGGCCAAGCTGAAACTGGTTCTGCGTCACTTCGTGGAGCACTGCGCCAAGATCGAGGCGGCCTGACCGGATCGGGAGGGAGGCCATGGCGCTGAAGAAAATCCGTCTGGAACTGGCGCGTAACCGTGAATTCCCGCAGGGAAGCGCGGAGCACGGTTACGAGTTTACCGCCCCCTTGACGACGGACGGCCATTTCGACACGGAAGAGTGGAGGACATCGCGCCAGGAATGCCGGGTGCGGCGGTTCTGGTCGGGCCAGGACGACGAAACCGGGCGGCTTATCCACAAGGGGGAGCGTTGGGCGTTCCATTATGACGGCATGGACACGGAGGAGGACGAGCCCATTTTCCGCTTCGACCGTCACACCTTCAGAGAAGGCGAGTACGTCTCCATTACCGAACACGACGGCGAGCAGCGCACGTTTAAGGTGGTAAGCGTGAAGTAGCCGTGCCGGCGCAGCGGGTGGCGCAAGGCGGCGGGGGTGTCCTGGTCCTTGCAACGCAACACGTATGTCAGCATCATAGGGGTCTAAGGACACTCCTGGGAAACCGTCCCGGCCATGTGCAGGGTTTTGATTGCCGACGACCATCCGCTGATGCGCGACGCCTTGCGCAGTGCCCTTGCCTGCGCTTTCGAGGTCGAGGCAACCTTCGATGCCAGCACCCTGGACGAGGTTCTGGAGGCGTTGCGCGCCAACGGCGATCTCGATCTTGTGCTCCTCGACCTCAACATGCCGGGGATGAAAGGTTTTTCCGGCCTCCTTTCCATCCGCGCCGAGTTTCCGGCCACGCCGGTGGCCATGGTGTCGGCGACCGACGACCGGCGGGTGGTGCAGGAAGCCATCGCTTGCGGCGCGGCCGGCTTCATCCCGAAGTCCACTCCGCGCGACGCTATCGCCGAGGCTCTGCGGTTCATTATGGACGGTGGCGTTTATGTGCCGCCTGCCGGCGAAGGGCCGGAAACCGAGGAGGATGCGGAGGAGGCGGACATCGCCCGCCGGCTGGCCACCCTCACCGCGCAGCAGCTTCGGGTGCTGGAGTTGCTGGGGACCGGCCGGCTCAACAAGGAAATCGCCTTCGAGCTGAACATCGCCGAAACCACCGTCAAGGCGCACGTCTCGGCGATCTTGCAAAAACTCAAGGTCTATAGCCGTACCCAGGCGGTGATCATCGCCGGGCGGATCGATCGCGACAAGCTGGCGCGGATTCGCGCCCGTCCCGACGGGCCGGCGCCGGAAAAGGCGCCCGAGAACTGACAAGGCGGCTTGAGGGGGGATGGCACCATGGAGATGACCGGCAGCCATCGCATCGCCGCCCCGCGCGAGACGGTCTGGCGCGGGCTGAACGATCCTGACGTGCTGCGGCAGTCCATTCCGGGCTGTGAAGAAGTGACCAAGGTGTCCGATACCGAGTTCACCGCCCGCCTCGTCGCCAAGGTAGGGCCGGTCAAGGCGGCCTTCTCGGGTCGCGTCACCCTTTCCGACCTCGACCCGCCCAGGGGCTACACCATCAGCGGCGAGGGGCAGAGCGGGGTGGCCGGCTTCGGCAAGGGTGGGGCCAGCGTCATCCTGGAAGAGGACGGGCCTGAGTCCACCGTGTTGAACTACACCGCCCAGGCCCGCGTCGGCGGCAAGCTGGCCCAGGTGGGGTCGCGACTCGTCGATCAGGCGGCGCGCAAGATGGCGGACGACTTCTTCGCCCGCTTCAGCGATTTGGTGGCCTCGCCGGCCGAGACGGCGGAACCGGCCGGGCCTGAAGTCGCCGGGGCCGAAATCGCCGTGCCCGAAATTCCCGCTCCGATCCCCAGCCCGGCGCCGCCGGTGCCTGGAGAAGGGCGCGGGCACCCCGGGCTGTGGATCGTCGTGGCGGTGGTGGCGGGTGCGGCTGCCGTCTATTTCCTCTTTCAATAAGGGTTCTTCCCACTATCTGGAGCGCGCCCCCCCTGGCATACGGAATGCGACGGAATGGCGCGGTTTTGGAACACCCTCAATGCGTGTTATTGAAGATGTGTTCCACGCCGGTTAGGTCCGGCCAACCAATAGGGGAAGCTTACATGAACAACAAGGTGCTGTTCGGGCTCGTTTCGGCTGTCGCGCTGTTCGTCGGCGTGTCGGGCGCCCAGGCGGGCGACGCCGCCGCGGGTGAGAAGGTCTATGCCCAGTGCAAGGCCTGCCACTCGCTTGAGGCCGGCAAGAAGATGGTCGGCCCCAGCCTCGCCGGCATCGTCGGCAAGAAGGCGGCCGGCATGGAAGGCTTCGCCTACTCCGACGCCATGAAGAACTCCGGCCTGACCTGGGACGACGCCAGCCTCGCCGGCTACGTCGCCGACCCGAAGGGCAAGATCCCGGGCAACAAGATGGCGTTCGCCGGCATCAAGGACCCCACCAAGCTCGATGACCTGATCGCCTTCCTGAAGACGAAGTAATCGTCCGGGAGCGCTCACGCGGTCAGGGCCGGTCCCCTCCAGGGGACCGGCCCTTTCGCGTTTCAGGAATCCAGGCTCTTCGACGCCACCTCGAACACGTCGGGCGACAGCCCCGGCGTGGCGACAATGCGCTGAAGTTCCCGGCGCATCAGGTCCTGCCTCCCTGAATCGTAGGCCCGCCAGCGGGCGAAGCACTTGACCAGCCGGGAGGCCACCTGCGGGTTGCGCGGGTCGATCGCCAGCAGCTGATCGGCCAGGAAGGCGTATCCGGCACCCGAGGCATCGTGGAAGCGCACCGGGTTGGCGCCGCCGAAGCTGCGCAGCAGCGCGTAGACCTTGTTCGGGTTGCGGATGTCGAAGGCGGGATGGACGACCAGGGCCTTGACCTCGTCCAGGGTCTCATGCCGCGACGCCGTCGCCTGCACCATCAGCCACTTGTCCACCACCAGCGGATAGCCCTTCCAGCGCTCGTGGAAATCCGCCAGTACTCCCGCCCGATCCGCCGAGCCGCTGTCGGCGAGCAGCGACAGCGCCGCCATGGTGTCGGTCATGGCCTGGGCGTTGCGGTACTGCTCCAGCGCCAGCCCATGGGCTTTGGAATCGTCCCGCGCCATCAGGTAGCCCAGGCACATGTTCTTCAGGCTGCGCCGGCCGATCGCCTCGGCGTCCACCGAGAACGGCTCGTTGGAGCTGTTGGTGCGGTAGACCTCCACGAAGCGGTCCTTCAGCCGCTCGGCCAGGGTGCGGCGAACAAGGCGGCGGGCGGCGTGGATGCCGTCCACGTCGATGGTCGCCATCTGCTGGCCCAGGAAATCCTCCGACGGCAGGCTGAGCGCCTGGGCGGCCAGCGCCCGGTCGGCGGCCGAGGTTTCCAGGGTGCGGGCCACGGCGTTGACGAAAGCGTCGGGCACCTCGGCCAAGCGCCCCTCGACCAGCCCCAGGATCAGCCGCGTCGCCAGGGTCTGACCGGCTTCCCAGCGGTTGAAGGCGTCGCTGTCGTGGGCCATCAGGAAGGCCAGTTCGTCGTCCGCCAGATCGACCTTCAGCTTCACCGGGGCGGAGAAGCCGCGCAGCAGCGACGGCACCGGCCGGGCCGGTACGTCCTGGAACTCGAACACCTCCTCGGCGTGGCGCAGGTGCAGCACGCGGCCGGTGCCCTGTGGCGCCGCCTCGCCCGTCAGCCGAAGGGGCAGGTCGCGCCCGTCGGCGCCGACGAGGCCCATCAGCACCGGGATGTGCATCGGCAGCTTCGCCGGCTGGCCGGGGGTGGGCGGCACCGTCTGGCGCAGCGTCAGGCGATAGGCGCGGTGGGCGGGATCGTAGTCGCCGGCGGCCT
>DASPMK010000313.1:0-9018 GCA_035627075.1 Azospirillaceae bacterium | reverse complement strand
CCTGGCCCTGCTGCTGGCCAGCGTGGCGGCCGGCGCCCTGTGGCAAGGGATCGGTCCGGCCGCGACCTTCCTGGGCGGGGCCGCCCTCTCCTTCGCAGCCCTGGTCGGCCTTGCCCTGGTGAGATAGGGCGACCTTGCGCGCCGGAGCGATGAAACCATATACGGCGTGAGCGTATTTTCCCGGTTGCACATCGCGTGGGCCGGGGCGGGAAAACAGGCCGACCGGGCTGCCGAGCGGACGGTTGGGCCATGACAGGGAGTGCCGAGCATGGACTTCGAAAAGTACACCGAGCGCAGCCGTGGTTTCGTACAGTCGGCGCAGACCCTGGCGCAGCGCCGCGGTCACCAGCGCCTCACCCCCGAACATCTGGCCAAGGTCCTGCTGGACGACAAGGAGGGCCTTGCCGCCAACCTGATCCGCGCCTGCGGCGGCGACCCCGCCCGCGCCCTTACGGCGGTCGAGGCCGATCTGGACAAGTTGCCGCGCGTCGAAGGCTCGGGCGCCGGTCAGGTCTACATGGCCCCCGAACTGGCTCGCGTCTTTGAAAGCGCCGAAAAACTGGCGGAAAAGGTCGGTGACAGCTTCGTCACCGCCGAGCGCCTGCTGCTGGCCCTGACCCTGGCCGAGGGCACCCCGTCGGCCCGCGCCCTCAAGGAGGCCGGCGTCACCGCCCAGAACCTCAACAACGCCATCAACACCGTCCGCAAGGGCCGCACCGCCGACACCGCGTCCGCCGAGCAAGGCTACGACGCCCTGAAGAAATACGCCCGCGACCTGACCGAAGCGGCGCGCGACGGCAAGCTCGACCCCGTCATCGGCCGCGACGAGGAAATCCGCCGCACCATCCAGGTCCTCGCCCGCCGCACCAAGAACAACCCCGTGCTGATCGGCGAGCCCGGCGTTGGCAAGACCGCCATCGTCGAGGGCCTGGCCCAGCGTATCATCAAGGGCGACGTGCCCGAGGGACTGAAGGACAAGCGCCTCCTCGCGCTCGACCTCGGCGCCATGGTCGCCGGCGCCAAATACCGTGGCGAGTTCGAAGAACGCCTCAAGGCCGTCCTTCAGGAAATCACCGCCGCCGCCGGTGAGATCATCGTCTTCATCGACGAAATGCACACCCTGGTCGGCGCCGGCAAGGCCGAAGGCGCCATGGACGCCTCCAACATGCTCAAGCCCGCCCTGGCGCGCGGCGAGCTGCACTGTATCGGCGCCACCACCCTGGACGAATACCGCAAGCATGTGGAGAAGGACGCCGCGCTGGCCCGCCGCTTCCAGCCGGTTTTCGTCACCGAGCCGACGGTGGAGGATACCATCTCCATCCTGCGCGGCCTGAAGGAGAAGTACGAGGTCCACCACGGCGTGCGCATCACCGACAGCGCCATCGTCGCGGCGGCCACCCTGTCCAACCGCTACATCACCGACCGCTTCCTGCCCGACAAGGCCATTGATCTGGTGGACGAGGCCGCCTCACGCCTGCGCATGGCGGTGGACTCCAAGCCGGAGGAGATCGACGAACTCGACCGCCGCATCATCCAGCTGAAGATCGAGCGCGAAGCTCTCAGGAAGGAAACCGACCCCGCCTCGCGCGACCGCCTGATCGCCCTGGAGGAGGAACTGCACGAGTTGGAGGCCGAGTCCGCCGACCTCACCGCCCGCTGGATGGCCGAGAAGGAGAAGCTGAACTCCGCGCAAAAGCTGAAGGAGCAGCTCGACCACTTCCGCGCCGAGTTGGAACAGGCCCAGCGGGCCGGTGACTGGGCCAGGGCCGGTGAACTCACCTATGGCCGTATTCCCGACTTGGAGCGCAAACTGGTCGAGGCGGAAAAGGCGTCGCAAAACCGCATGCTGAACGAGGAAGTGCGCGACAGCGATATCGCCGCCGTGGTCAGCCGCTGGACCGGCATCCCCGTGGACAAGATGCTGACCGGCGAGCGGGAAAAGCTCCTCAATATGGAAACCCGCCTCAAGACCCGCGTGGTCGGCCAGGACGAGGCCATTGTCGCCGTATCCAACGCCGTCCGCCGCGCCCGCGCCGGCTTGCAGGACCCCAACCGCCCCATCGGTTCGTTCCTGTTCCTCGGCCCCACCGGCGTCGGCAAGACCGAACTGACCAAAGCGCTGGCCGAATTCCTGTTCGACGACGAAACCGCCATGGTCCGCCTCGACATGTCGGAGTACATGGAGAAACACTCGGTCGCCCGCATGATCGGCGCCCCGCCGGGCTACGTCGGCTATGAGGAGGGCGGCGCCCTGACCGAGGCGGTGCGCCGCCGGCCCTATCAGGTGATCCTGTTCGACGAGGTGGAAAAGGCCCACCCCGACGTGTTCAATGTGCTGTTGCAAGTACTGGACGACGGTCGCCTGACCGACGGCCAGGGCCGCACGGTGGACTTCCGCAATACCCTCATCATCATGACCTCGAACCTCGGCTCCGAACTCCTGGCCGCCCAGCCCGAAGGCCAGGACGTGGACGCGGTGCGCGACGCGGTGATGGAGGTGGTCCGCGCCAGCTTCCGCCCGGAGTTCCTCAACCGTCTGGACGAAATCCTGCTGTTCCGCCGCCTGTCGCGCGAGCACATGACCGGCATCGTGGCGATCCAGCTGGGCCGTCTGCGCAAGATGCTGGCCGACCGCGAGATCACGCTGGAGGTGGACGACAAGGCCCTGCACTGGCTGGCCCAGGCCGGCTACGATCCGGTGTACGGCGCCCGGCCCCTGAAACGGGTGATCCAACGCGAATTGCAAAACCCGCTGGCCACCCTGATCCTTCAGGGCAAAATCGGTGATGCCGACACGGTGACGGTATCCGCCGACGAGCATGGGTTGGAAATCAACGGCCTGCCCGTCGCCACCCACCTCGCCGTCGCGCATTTGCAACCCAGCGAGGGCGGGCCGAGTGTGATGCTGCATTGAGGTGAGTGCCACGCGCCAGGAGAAACTCCGCCTCTCCTGGCCCTCTCCGGCCAGGGCCGATGGCCCTGGACCTTGTTCTTTGTTCCGGCAAGTTTAAGGAACTGTTTAATGCTTGCCCACGGCCTCGCGGATGGAGCGCACGCCCTTCCACACGACGCCCAGCACGAAGGGGATGGCGACCACCACCGCGACGTCGGGATTCAGCGGCACGCCGGCGGCCTTCAATCCCTTGGCGGCGTAGCCGATGAGGCCGATCAGATAGTAGCTGATCGCCACCACCGACAACCCCTCCACCGTCTCCTGCAAGCGTAGTTGCAGGTCGGCTCGGCGGTCCATCGAGCGCAGAAGGTCGGCGTTCTGCGCCTCCACCGCGATGTCCACGCGGGTGCGCAACAGCGTAGTGGCCCGCGCCACCCGTTCCGATAAGGCGGCGCGGCGGCTTTCGGCCGTGGCACAGGTTTTCATGGCTGGGGCCAGACGCCGCTCCATGAACTCGCCGAGGGTCGGCAGTCCCTCGATGCGCTGCTCGCGCAGTTCCTGGACGCGCCCCTGGACAAGGTCGTAATAGGCCCGCGCGGCGGCGAAGCGGAAGCCGGTTTCGGCGGCGACGCGCTCGGTCTGGGCGGCCAGCCCGTTCAGCTCGTCCAGCATGATCTTCTCGTCCTCCAGCCCTTTCAGGCGGGTGGCGCGGTCGGTCAACTCGGCCAACTGGGATTCCAGGGCGGCCATTTTCGGCAACACCGACCGGGCCATCGGCAGCGCCAGGAGCGCCATCATGCGATAGGTTTCGATCTCCAGGAGACGTTGCGCCACGCGTCCGGCCTGCCGCTCGCTCATGCCCTGGTCGGCCACCAGGATGCGGCTGAAGCCGTCGCCATGAATGCGGAAATCGGTCCAGACGGTGGCGGCCCCCCCGGTCAACCGCGCGCCGACGTAGGCGTCCGACCCGAAGATGCCGACCAGCGTCTGGGCATTGGGCAGGGGCGCCTCGACAGGCAGCAGGGCAATGTGGACGCCCACCAACAACTCGCCCGCCACCCCCTTCAGCCAGTCGGGCGGCAGCGCCGCCAGCGCCGGTTCGGCGAACGGGTCGGTAAAGCCGCCGGCGCGGAAGATGGTATAGGTCGAGAACTCGGTGTGGCGCTCCCACTTCAGTCGGCAGGTGCCAAGATCCACGGAATGGTGGGTGCCGCCCGGCGTCGGTGCCGCGGCCCCGGCCCGGATGCACAGCGCCTCCAGGTGCGCGCGGTCGGCCTCCGCCGCCGTTTCGCCCGACAGCATGGCGATCAGCGAGGCGCGGATCGGCGCCGTCAGCGCCTCGGGCGGGCGGGCGTGGACCTCGTTGGTCAGGCTCAGGCGCAAGGGATGATCACGCAAGGGAAAGCCGGGGGTGACGTTGGCGAAGGTCGTGGGCGAGGTGGTCACCGTGGAGGTCTCCCTGGATGCGATTGGGGGGAGTATAGCGCCAGACCGGCCTGCCGATATGGGACGTGCGGTCGCGTACGCTTGTGGCAAGGGCGCCAAGGGGCCACTATCTTAGGACAATCGATTTTCGCGGGCGGGCGATCCCGCCTCCTCATCCGTCTCCCTGGAGCTTTAGCGCATGAGCAGCCTCTCCATCACCGACGACCTGTTCTACACCCGCGCCGGTCTGGACCGCGCCCGTATCGAGGGGATCGTCGGTGATGCCCTGTCCGGTGCCGACGACGGCGAACTTTACCTGGAGTATGCCCAGTCGGAGAGCCTGGGCTGGGACGATGGCCGGCTGAAGTCGGCCAGCTTCGACACTACCCAGGGGTTTGGCCTGCGCGCCGTGTCAGGCGAGGCCACCGGCTACGCCCACGCCTCGGTCCTGTCGGAGGACGCCATCCGCCGCGCCGCCGGCACCGTCAAGGCGGTGCGCTCCGGCCATTCCGGCATTCTGGGCGATGCGCCCGGCGGCACCAACCGCCACCTGTACGAGGCCGACAACCCGCTGACCCAGGTGGACTTCGAAACTAAGGTCAAGCTTCTGGCCGACATCGATGCCTATGCCCGCTCGCTGGACCCGCGCGTGCGCCAGGTAATGGCCTCGGTGTCGGGAGAGTGGCAGGCGATCCAGATCGTGCGGGCCGACGGCTTGCGCGTGGGTGACATCCGCCCGCTGGTGCGCCTCAACGTCTCCGTGGTGGTGGGCGAAGGCGACCGCATGGAATCCGGCGGCCATGGCGCCGGCGGCCGCGTCGGCTATCAAGAGTACTTCGACCCCGCCAACTGGAAGCATCAGGTGGACGAGGCCCTGCGCACGGCGCTGGTCAACCTGTCGGCGATCCCGGCCCCGGCCGGCGAGATGACGGTGGTGGTCGGCCCCGGCTGGCCCGGTGTGCTGCTGCACGAAGCCATCGGCCACGGGCTGGAGGGCGACTTCAACCGCAAGAAGACCTCGGTCTTCGCCGGGCTGATGGGCCAGCAGATCGCCGCCAAGGGAGTGACCGTGGTGGACGACGGCACCATCGACCGCCGTCGCGGCTCGCTGACCGTCGACGACGAGGGCACGCCGACCCAATGCACCACCCTGATCGAGGACGGCAAGCTGGTGGGTTTCATGCAGGACCGGCTGAACGCCCGCCTGATGGGGGTGAAGACCACTGGCAACGGCCGTCGCCAGAGCTTCGCTCACCAGCCGATCCCGCGCATGACCAACACCATCATGGTGGCGGGCGACAAGGACCCGGCGGAAATTCTGGCCTCGGTCAAGAAGGGTGTCTTCGCCGCCAACTTCGGCGGCGGGCAGGTGGATATCACCTCGGGCAAGTTCGTGTTCTCGGCGTCGGAAGCCTATCTGATCGAGGACGGCAAAATCGGCCCGGCGGTCAAGGGCGCCACGCTGATCGGCAGCGGGGCGGAGGCGCTGAAGCGCATCACCATGATCGGCAACGACACCAAGCTCGACACCGGCATCGGCACCTGCGGCAAGGACGGCCAGGGCGTTCCCGTGGGTGTCGGCCAGCCGACGCTGCGTCTGGATGGCCTGACCGTCGGCGGTACGGCGGCGGCCTGAGCCAACAAGTCCGGCCCGGGTGCGAATCAGGGCTCCGAATCCAGGTTAACGATTCGGAATGCCAAGGATTGATGCGAGAAAGCGGACATCCCACCCGGCGGGCTTCTTGTTATCGGTGATGGCGCGCACGAGGTTGATTGCGAAGCGTCGGACGGCAGCCATGTTTTTGCGCCGTGTCCGGTGCGCAGGCGCACTTGATCGCGGCGACGATCATGGCGTTGCAGACGATGGCGTCGAGGCTGGCGGTCGCCCCTTCAGCCCGCCTCAGGCAGACAGGCGCTCCAACAAAGTTGGGGTCTCTGTGGTTTGATACCCGTTTCAGAAAGTTCTGACCGCCGGTCAGAACTTTTCTGAACCCTCGAACGCCGGGGGCGGCCATCCGGCCGCTTGGCTTCGCGCCCCCTCCGCGCCTCCCGCCCGACCGCGATAGCCCCCCCCGTCGCGCCGCGCCAGTTTTTGCGGCCTATTGACGCTGCAAACAAAGCAATCAAGAAGCGAAAATCGAGGGCCCGATCGGGCGGCGGAAGCTGACCCTCGGCGACGGGCTGCGCCTCCACACCGATGCGGCACAGACCACCGAGGTTACCATCGCCGCCCATATCCTCAACCGCATGCTCGACCTTGGACGCCTCGAAGCAGGGACTCGATGCCCGGCACATCTCGGAAAAGCTGTTCAGCGCGTCCCATCGTGACGGTCGCGGTAGCGTCCGGCACCGGCAGAATGATCGATGGTTTAAGCGACATGAGCAGTTTCCGGTTCCTACCGCGGTAGGTTGGCAGCGGCATTCAAATTACACTCGGCGCCAAGCCTCTCATACAAACAAATTCACGCTGGCCTAAATAATACAAATGTATTACTAGGGCAAATAAATTAATCTTGAACAAATATTTTTTATAGACTAGCGTCAGTTCAAAGATACATCAAAAGCATACAGCAGATATATCATACAACAGCATGATTGTATTATTCATGCAATGATGTGGTGTGCGTTGATTTTTTAAAATATGTGCATTCAAAATTTTGAGTGCGAAGCAACTGGAACGTTTGATGTCCTCCTATCAAACATAGAGGCGGCCGGCTATGTCAGATCAAAATAACTCGCTGAAGCCAACAATTACAGAGGCTCAATTCTCTGGTGACAGTCTTGGAGACATAAACTCCAGTGTCAATATGTTCAGAGGAGAAGTGAATTTACCTCTCCCTCTGATCAAGATGGAGGGTGTCGGTGGACTGGATATCAATGTCAGCGCGTTTTACTCAAGTAACGTCGGAAGCCTCGTCGACACATGGAATATGACGGCGCCGACCGGGACACTGGGCGTCGGCTGGACAATCGCGGAAGACCGGATCGTCGTGCAGATGTCCGATACGGCCACGACCAAGGGTGATTCCTACTTTCTCATCAGCGGCGGTACGCTGCCCCTGTTCCGGACCGGCCCGACCACCATCCGCGGCGAACAGGCGATCGGATTCCTGGTCCAGTCGCAGCCGTTCTGGTTTCTCGCCTATTTCCCAGGCGCCAGCGCCGACGCCTCGCGATGGGAGTTGGTCCGCGAAGACGGCAATACTTATATCTACGGCGGCATCGGCACGGCTATCGACTGGCGACTGGCTTGGGGCAACTGGATCGGGCCGACAGTGGATCGCCAAGCCCGGCGGATCGCCGCCGGCTGGCGTTTGACGGCGATCCGCGACGCGTTCGGCAACACCATCCGTTTCGAATACGAGTCCGACGAGTTGCCGATCGGCGGCCCCGACGGGCCGCGCTTTACCCGGTCCATCCACACCAGCCGGATCGTCGACCCGCTGGGCCGTCAGGCGGTCTTCGTCTATAATCCGAAGGACGATCGGGAGATCCAACTCCCACATGTGCAGTCAGGCACAGTCCAGGCGTTCCAGTACAGTTACGAAACCAAGTATCTCGACAGCATCCATGTGCTGAATGAGAACGGCGAACAGGTCTTCACGACCCATCTCGCCTACCAACTGGTCAACGCGTCGAGCCGTCCCGGGAAGGACGCATACCTCAAGCGCTACCTGAGCGGCATCCGGCAGGAGTACGCGGGCGGAGCGAGCCCCGCCGGGTTTGATTTCGAGTACGCGGACCCGGCGAGCACCAATCCCGGAGCCCTGACCCGCATCACCTATCCCAAGGGCGGAACCGCCGAATACAGCTACACCGCCCTGAAGCTGAACGGCGCGACAACCCGCGCGGTCATCGACGCACCAAGTTCCGACTGCCGGCCCAGCTTATGGCAAGGCCCGGATTACACGGTGGTGGTCTGGTACAATTCCACGACGAGCACCGCGCAATTCACCGTGCAGTCCTGGTACGGGGATTGGCGGAGCTGGGCGGCATCTGCCTCTATCGGCCCGTTCGCCATCGAGGACCTGCGTATCATCACCGGCTCCGGCATGTTCGCGGCGGTCTACACCGATACGGCGCGAAAGCGGCAGCGCGTCCAACTGTTCCATTCCAACCCCTACCGGACGGGAGAGTGCCTGCCGCCGACCGAGCTTCAGCTCGATGCCAATGCCACCGACATCCAAGTCGCCGTCGGGTCGGACTATGTGGCCGTTGCTTCCGCCAAGACCCAGGCCATCAAGATCGCCCAGTGGGACATGAAGAACCAGGGGTGGGCCGTCTCGTCGATCTCGGCGCCGTCCTCCAACCGGGTCGTCCTCGCCAGCGGTCTGCAATGCCTGCTCGCCGCCTTTGAAGACGCCAGCCACCAGGTCAAATTCCAGATCTATTACCGGAACGAGAGCGGGAATTGGACGGTCGGCGACAGCAGGACGGCGTCCATCGCCATCGACTGGGAACATACCAACCCACAAGGCGTCTGGTCGGTCGGCGGCACCTTCGCCACGGCCACTTTCGTCACCGGCGTTACGTCAAGCGCTGTCGACGCGGTGGTGACTCTGCTGCAGTGGCGATCCGACTACAGCCTTTCGACCTTCAACCAGTGGCCGAGCCATCAGCCACCCACGTTGCAAAACCCGATCGGCTATTCGGTGGTGACGGGCAGCCAAGTGGGGCATGCCCAGGATTGCTACCGCTTT